>JAWVWU010000107.1:0-7105 GCA_033723595.1 Marinobacter sp.
CATGCCCCGTAACAGTTGTTCCGCCAGATCGACCCGCTCGATGTCAGAGATCGGATCACCGCCGTGACAATGAAACAGCCCACTGTGCTCGGGGTCAGGGCGGCTCGGCGACGTCCGGTTACGGTTCAGGCTGTCACGTACCAGCTTCCAGGCCCAGGCCATTCCGGTCGTTTCCACCAGGGTAAAGCTGGACAGGCTGCTGTACTTGGCCTTTCGCACGGTCTGGCGTGACATTTCACGCTGGTCCGAGCCGCGGATAAACTCCCGGTCACGGCCACGGTGTCCGGTGGATTCCGCCAGCCGATAGGTCGGGGCGAGCAGCCCGGGCAGCCGCGGAATATCATCCTCCGGGCCCAGTCCCTGATGCGTGATCGGCATGCCGAAGAAACCGGCAAAGCCGATGGTCTGCGCCGTGGGGCAGACCGCTTCCAAGTGGCGACGAAGCACCTCGGAGCGGACATCGATACAGAATACCGCCTGATAATCGACCTGGTCGTTCTCCGGCCCCGGCTCTGCTTTAGGCGCCTCCAACTTGCTGACCAGCGCACGCTGGTAGCCGATTTCGTAGGCCCGGTGCCAGGCCCACAGCATGTCATTGCGGGCCTTCGGGGCGTCCTGACGGAACCGTGTCCAGCTTACCTGCCACTGGTGCCGCTGCTCTGGCGATGCCAGGTGAACACCGAGCGCTTCCCAAACCAGCAGGATCCGCAGCAACTGGTCGCACAGGTCGGACTGACCACCGGTGAGACCGGCCCGCCAGTCGACACCGCGGCACCAGGCCGCCCAGCCAATCAGTTCAAAAAACAGTCGCTGAGACAGTGCCTCCAGGTCATCCGCCGCCAGCTTGAGCACGTCTAACGCCCACGCCGTCAACTCGGGCAATCCGCTATCAAGGGTTTTCAGAGTCGCCCGGGCACCGGGCAACCCGACCTGCCGGTCCAGCATCAGGTCGTTCCGGGTCTGCTCCAGCCAGCTCTCGAACAGGCCAGCCTGTTCACTGCTAACCAGCCAGCGGGACTGGCGGCTGTCGAAAAACAGGCCGCACGTCCTCGCCACCTGGCGCCGTACCGCCTCCGTCACACCATGACCGTCAGCCTGGACCGGGATGTCGAGCACGCTCGGCGCGCCGTGGCCGGTCTGCTCTGTGCTCTGCTCGAGCGCAGCCAGCAAGGTGTGGGTGGTGACCTGAAGATCCGCTTCGGCACGTGCCTGGTCGATATCCTGCGGCCGGATCCGGCCGGCTTGCCAGGCATCACGGTAGAACGTTGCCGGCATCAGCATGGACGTACGTGCCCGGGCGCCGCGCATACTGACCGCGCGTTCGGCCGGCAGATGTCTCAACCCCCACCAGGGATTAACGGCGATCCAGCGATCCAGCGGCCAGCTTGGCGGTACCACTGAGGTGGCACGGGCAAGCGCATCGTTCTGCTCCGCCGCAAGTGTCGGTTTGCCCGAACGGGCAAGGGTCACGTCCGTCATGACTTATCTCCTAACGTTGATGTCGCGTTTTGCGGCAGGTCGCGATCGGCCCTGGTCCGTTCCAGATAGTGAGACAGGCGCTCGGTGACTTGGTCGAACGGCAGCATCAGGTAGAAACCATTGCTGATGTGATATCGAATTGTCTGTGACAGCGGACTGTGCGGTGTCAGCAGGATGACCAGCGAGATCGTCACCAGCATGCCGACGACCGCCAGGCCGACCAGCAGGCCTATGAGCGGCAGGGCGAAATCAGGCTGCGGCACGATGACGCCCCCGAGCAACCAGTGGGCGATGCCGTACAGAGGTACCAGTCCGACCGCACAGCCGGTCAACATGAGCTTCTGGGACCGCCCGATGCCTTCCGGAAAGCCCAGTACCGAACCGAATACCGCCATAACCAGGACCGCGCCGAGAACCAGATTGCCCTCCACCAGGCCCGGGCTGAGCCAGAGCAGCAGCAGGGCCACGGCGGCAGCGGCTGAGCTCCAGGCAACCCGCAAGCCACGCTCGGCTTCCTCGAATGGCGCCACACGGGACGCCGACACAGTGCGGCCCGAGGCGAGGAACGAGTGCGCCTTGTAAAGTGAGTGCGCCAGCAGGTGCAGGAAGGCCAGCAGATAGGCGCCCATGCCGATTTCGAACAGCATGAAGCCCATCTGCGCCGAGGTGGACCAGGCCAGCGCGTGCTTGACCGACGCCTGACTCATCATGGTCAGCACGCTGACCATGGCCGTCATACCACCGACCGCCAGCAGCATCAGGTGTCCCAGAGTGAAACCATCCAGCACCGGAAACAGGCGCAGCCAGAGAAAGCCCCCTAGGTTGATGACACCCGCGTGCAACAGCGCGGACACCGGCGTGGGCGCCTCCATCACCCGGATCAGCCAGCCGTGGAACGGCACCTGGGCACATTTGAGCAGCGCAGCAGTGGCAAACAGCACCGAGGCCAGCTCGAGCGTCGCCGAGCCCTGACCGCGGGCGCCGGTCGCCGCAATCATGTCAGACAGCTGGAAGGAACCGTAGTGCGCGTGCAGCAGCAATACACCAGCGATTACGCACACGTCACCGACCCGACTGATAATGAACTTCTGCAGCGCGGCCAGGCGAGCCTCGCGACGGTTACGGTAGAGCGTGAGCAGGTGGTGCAGGGCCAGACTGACACCGATCCAGGCGCCGGCCAGCACCAGCAGGTTGTTGGCGAAAATCAGTAGCAGCACACTTGCCAGCGTGGTCAGAAACCAGGGCAGGAAGCGGTTACGGACCGGATCGCCCTGCAGGTAATCCCCGGCATAGCGCAGGATGACCCAACCAATGAAGGCCACCATCAATGCCATCCACACGGCCAGACCGTCAGGCTGGAGGCCCAGTTGGTGACCCAGCTCCGGCAAGGCCGAATCCGCGCCCCGGGGGTCGACCATGAGTAACAGACCGATGACCAGCGAGGCCGCCATCGAGCCGGTGAACAAATACCCGGCAAAGTGCCAGCAGTGGGCTAGCTTCAGGGGGTTCCGTGTCCAGCTGCTGAACAGGGCCAGCAGCAACAGCAGAACCGGAATGGTGAGCCACACCAGCAGCGCGGGCATCGATAAAGCAGTGATAATCAGGTTCATACAGGCCTCCCTTGGCAGATGTGCCTACTGTGCCGGGAATGCGTTGATATAAAAAATAGTTTATAAAGATACTATCGTTCTCTTTAAAAGAATCTTTCGCCATGAAGCTGAATTATCATCATCTGTTTTACTTCTGGACCGTCGCCCGTCTTGGCCACCTGACCCGGGCCTCTGAGTCGCTGCATGTCTCCCAGTCCGCCCTCTCCACCCAGATCAAGAAACTGGAAGACAGCCTGGGGTACGACCTGTTCATCCGTGAGGGTCGGCGACTGAAACTCTCCGAAGCCGGGCGCGTTGCCTTTGGCTATGCCGACGAGATTTTTGGTCTCGGTGACGAGTTGACGGCCTGGTTCAGCTCGGGCAGCCATGCCAGCCGTGAGAGCCTCAGGATCGGTGCGGTGGCGACGCTGTCGCGGAATTTTCAGGAGGGCTTCCTGAAACCACTGCTCGGGCGGGACGACCTCGAACTGAGCATCCAGAGCGGCACGCTCGAGGACCTGCTGCGCCGGCTCTCTGCCCACCGGCTTGACCTGATCCTGTCCAATCAGCCGGTTCACGGCGACGAGGAAAACCCCTGGCGCTCACGGCGGATCGCGCGGCAACCGGTCAGTGTTATCGGCCGCCCCGGTACCAGCGGGGCCACCAGCTTCCCCGAACTGCTTACCGACCGCAGCCTGGTGGTGCCAGGACAGGAAAACAATATTCGTCACGCGTTCGATCAGCTGTGTGACTATCACAAGCTCAGGCCGCGCATTATCGCGGAAGTCGACGACATGGCCATGATGCGCCTGCTGGCCCGGGACTCGGGCCACTTTGCCATCCTGCCGCCGGTTGTTGTCCGTGATGAGCTACTCTCCGGCAGCCTGTATGACTACGGAGCCCTGCCCGGCATCTTCGAGGAGTTTTACGCAGTCAGCATTCGCCGCCAGTTCGAGTCACCGCTGCTGACGCACCTGCTGTCGCAGCCGTCGGACGCGCTTCTGAGCAGCCCGTCTGACGACCTTCGTCTCTGGCGGGACGACGTGTCAGAGCCCAAACAGCCCGTCTGAAAATGCGTCGGCCGCAGCGGTAATGTGGCCTGACCCGCGCTGCCCGCGCTGCCCGCGCTGTACGATTCGCTACGAAAGAAACACTACGCTGACACAGAATTACGTTATAGTTAGGATACGGACGTAGTTTACAGAATCCGGCCAAAGGATGTTCAACCAGGCCGGCCGGGCTAACCACCCTGAATCGTGACAAGCCGGCTGGCGACCTTTTGGTGCGTCCGGCAGGGGTAATACCCGTGAAACTGGACCCAACAGACAGAGGCAACATCGGCCAAAACGCCGTCGCCAATCAGCCGTCAGCGGCAGATCCGGCCACATGTCCGCATTTTCAGTCGCGAGTCGAACCGGGCCTGCACTGGCTGGTGACCCGGGAGGCCATTGCCATCCTCCTGATCGATCCCGACGGCCAGATTGTCGGGGCCAGCCCTGGCGCGTGTCGAGTATGCCGCGGCAGCGAGGCGCAGATCATGCAGGCGGGGCTATACGGCCTTGGACTGGGCACTGACGAGCGTTCCCGGGCAATCATCCAGGACCCTGTCGCTGATCATAACGCCACCGCCGAGGTGCCCGTATATTGCCTCGACGGTCAGACACGGGGCGTCATCGCCTCCGCCTTCACGCCGCCGGCCAGCCAACGCCCGGACACGCCTCCACTGACCATGCTCCGGCTGGAAGCCCTCGACAGGCAGCACACCATGCTGCACCAGCTGCGCTCTGACGAGGAACGCTATCGCACGTCGCTGGAGGCTGCCGGCATCGGCACCTGGGACATGGATATCCGAAAAAACGAGACCCGCCGGTCGCTGCTGCATGACCAGTGCTTCGGTTACCAGACCCTCCTCGAGCACTGGGGCTATGACGTCTTTCTCGATCACGTCGTGCCAGAGGATCGGGACCGCGTGGACCGGACCTACCGGGCGGCCATGGCCGGCGGCGCCGAATACGACCTGGAGTTCCGGGTTGCCTGGCCCGATGGCAGCATCCACTGGCTGTGGTCCAAAGGCCGGTTCTACCTGGACGACCAGGGCCGGCCGGCTCGCGCCGCCGGCATCCAGGCCGACGTGACTGAACGCTACACCGCCCAGGCCGATTTGCGCCTGGCCGCCATGGCCATTGATGCCTCCCCAAACGGCATCACCGTTGCCGATGCCCAGCTTCCGGATACCCCCCTGATTCGGGTCAACCCTGCCTATGAGTTGCTGACCGGCTATCCGGCTGATGAAATCGTCGGGCGAAACTGCCGTTTTCTGCAAGGTTCTGAAACAAACCAGCCCGGCCTGGTTGAGGTTCGCAAGGCCCTGCGCGACGGCACCGACGCCGAGGTGGTGCTCAGAAATTTCCGCAAGGATGGCACGCCGTTCTGGAACCGGCTCAAGCTGTGCGCGGTACGCAATCAGTCCGGCACCGTCACCCACTTTGTGGGCATCCAGACCGATGTCACCGCCGACATCGAATCACGCAATGCGCTGCAATACCAGGCAAGCCATGATTTCCTGACCGGTGTCTACAATCGACAGGTGTTCGAGGAGAAGCTCGAACGCTCCCTGGCACGCGCACGGGCGTCGGGGCAAATAATCGCCGTCCTGTTCATCGATATCGACCACTTCAAGCGCTTCAACGACAGTCTCAACCACTCCGCCGGTGATGAGGTTCTGAAAGCCATTGCCGACCGGCTGGTTCAGGGGCTCTTCAACACCACGCTGGTCGGGCGTGTGGGCGGTGATGAATTCGCCGTCGTCATGGAAAATGTTATCGACCACGGCCACGTCGTTACCCTCGTCAACACATTGATTGACAAGCTGTCGGAGCCCATGCCGTTGGCGCAGAACCTGGTGGTCCCCACGGTGAGCATCGGCATTGCGCTCTACCCGGACCACGGCAACACCCCCTCCGAACTGATCAAGGCGGCGGATATGGCCATGTACGAGGCCAAACGCTGTGGGCGAGCTACGTTTCGCATCCACGAACACCGCCAGGGTGTCCATGCAGACACCTCCCTCGCGTTTGAAGAACGCCTCCGGATGGCGCTGAAAAACGACGAAATCACCCTCTATTATCAGCCGCAGTTCGATCTCCCGAGCGGCCGGCTGGTTGGCTTTGAGGCGCTGTTGCGCTGGCTGCCGCCTGGCGAAGCTCCGATCCCGCCCGCGGTGTTTGTGGAAGCAGCGGAACATTCCGGCTTCATTGCGATACTGGGCAACTGGGTCATCACTGAGGCCTGTCGGCAGGCCCGCGCATGGCGGGATGCGGGCTACGCACCGGTGCCCATTGCCATTAATGTGTCCGCTATGCAGTTCCGCCGTGGCGACCTGACCGACGTGATTTTCGAACAGCTTCGGGCCTTCGACCTGCCCGGCGATGCGCTGGAAGTGGAGATGACCGAAACCATTGCCATGGACGATACCGACACCATCATTGAGACCATGATGGCGCTCAAGAATGCCGGCATTACCCTCGCCATTGACGATTTCGGCACCGGTTTTTCCAGCCTGAGCTACCTGCGTAATTTCCCGGTCGACCGCCTCAAGATTGATCGCGCCTTCGTTATGAACGCCCTGTCCCGCAGCGGTGACGCAGCCATCTGCAAGGTTGTCATATTGCTGGCCCGGAGCTTTGGCTGTCGGGTGATTGCCGAAGGTGTCGAGGATGTCCAGACGCTTGAGTACCTGCGCAAGCAGGGCTGTGACGAAGTTCAGGGCTACTACCTGTCTCATCCCTTGCCCGCCACCGCCGCCACCCAGTTCATGACACCGGCAACGCCCCATTCTTCAGCCACCCCCGAGCCGGACTGAGCGGCGGTGCCACCACGGGGCGGAAATGCAGGGGGGCTTATTTACCCCCCTTGCACACCGCAGATGTCTTTTCCGTAATGTCAGCCGGCTGTGCGATCCCTATACTGGGTCTGTCGACACGCGGCCCGTTTCCTTGACGCCGGATATCATCCCGGGCCTGCCTTGCGACGCCGAC
>JAWVWU010000108.1:0-7060 GCA_033723595.1 Marinobacter sp.
CAAAAGCTGCATCCGGACCGCGGTGGTAACGACTACCTGGCAGCCAAGGTGAACGAGGCCAAGGCCGTGCTGCTGAAACTCAGTCAGACCTGAACTAGAGAATATCAACCCGAATCTCAAACGACTGGCTGTCCTGTTTGGTGGTGCCGGTCTGGTAAACAATGCCGGTTTCGCTGTTTTTGCTCTGGGTGTCGGTGTCGCCCAGCGATACCCAGGTGCCGGGTGCGACGCGACGAATGGTCATGACCGCTTCGGTGTCATACCCGGGTGTGCTGGCATCAGGGCTGTTGTCGAACGCCAGTATGCTCAGTTCCATCTGTCGGGGTGAAATCACCTGCGGGCTGACCACAAAACCGGTGTGCTGATTCACATACTGCAGGACCGCTGCAGGGTTGCGTCCGCCCTGGAACGCCACCGGCAACGCCCGGACCTGGCCGGCCCTGATCTGCGCCGACTGGCCATCCTGCACCACAAGCGACTGTTCCTGCTGCCGTTCCGTGGTGATAACCCGGTTCTGCGCGCCCACCTGTGCCTGGCCCTGGTTGACCGTGATGCCACCACTCGTGTGCTGCCCCTGATGACTGCCCTGACGGCGGACGGTGATCTTCACCTGCATCGGCGCAACGTCCATGGTGCCCACCAGGGTTCCCGCCTCGTCCAGTATCCGGGGCTCCCCGCGCAGGATGAGCTGCTGGTTGTGGGCGCTGATCGCAAGCTGCGGTTCAGGATAGAGGTCGCGAAGTTGCGCGGCGACCTCGTCTGCGGGCCTGTTTTGAAGTGTGTAAGTGCGGGCTTCCGCGGCGGCGAGCGCCGACTGAACGGATACAAGCAGAAGGAGCAGGATCAGGGGTAACCGGAGCAGTCGTGTCGTCATGGGCAGTCCGCCTGGGCGGTTTACAGGGTGACAAAAAATGAACGGACCGATTGCAATGCACGAATCCGACGTTATAGTAAAAGCATGAAGACAACACACGCGACCTGTCAATTGAATGATTTGCAAGGTGCTGGCCTGCCGGCAGCCTCTGGCGCGTCTGTGTTTTTCTGGTGGTTTGGTTATGGCTTTTATTTTAGCCAGAGCCCGGGCCATCCGTAAGAAACCTTCAAACGACTCAACGAGGAAGGCGGCCCGGAGCAAACCCAGGCTGCCACCGGACTCGAAAAGCCCCGACTGGTAGCCCAGCCGGGGCTTTTTTGATTCTGACCCAGGGAAACAGGAACACAGCAGATGAACATGTCGATGAATCTCCAGGAGCGTGACGAACCACAGCAGGCTATGGCGACGGCGCCCCTCAGTGCGGCTGCGCCACTGCCAACACCGGCCCGTTTGCGGGCGAGTCTGCCACTCGCCGACGGCCTGCGTCGCCGTATCGACCAACACCGCCAGACCATTCGCGACGTCCTCAATGGCAAGGACCCGCGCACACTGGTGGTGATCGGGCCCTGTTCAATCCACGACGAGGTCGCAGCGCTGGAGTACGGCGAGCGGCTGGTGTCGCTGGCCGACGAGCTGAGTGACCGGTTCGTGGTGGTGATGCGGGCCTACCTTGAAAAACCCCGCACGACCGTTGGCTGGAAGGGTTTGCTCTACGATCCCGAGCGCACCGGTCGGGGTGATATGGCCCAGGGCCTGATGCGATCACGCCGGCTGCTTCTGAACCTGGCGGAACTGGGTCTGCCACTGGCCACCGAGGCGCTCAGCCCACTGGCCATGGATTACCTGGAGGACCTGGTCAGTTGGACGGCCATCGGTGCCCGCACCACGGAGTCGCAGATTCACCGCGAACTGGTCAGCGGACTGGCCAGCCCTGCAGGGTTCAAGAACGGCACGGACGGCACCCTTGGTGTCGCCCTCAACGCAATGAAGTCCGCGGCCCATTCCCATCATCGACTCGGGCTGCTGGCGGATGGATCACCCGCGATGCTGACCACGGCGGGGAATCCCGACACCCATCTGGTGTTACGCGGTGGCCGGGGTGTGACCAACTACGATGCCGACAGTATCAACGCCGCCCTTGACGCGCTCGACGGTGCCGGACTGGCGCCCAGAGTGATGGTGGATTGCAGTCACGATAACGCCTGCAAGCAGGCCGAGCGGCAACTGGACATTGCCCGGAACGTGATGGCACAGAAGGCCGCCGGTAATCGGCGAATCTGCGGTTTAATGCTGGAAAGTTTTCTGGTGGCTGGCCGGCAAAACGACGGGCCGGAACTGGTGTACGGTCAGTCTATCACCGACGCTTGCATTGGCTGGGAAGACACCGACACCCTGCTGCGTGAACTGCGCTGAGGTAACCGGCCGGGTTATCGTTCCGGTGCCCCGCTGTCACCGGTCAGTGTCGAGAACAGCAGTCTGCCGGCAAGCGCCAGCAGCACGCAGCCCATGGTCCGGTCAAGCCAGTGGCCAAAGCGGTTGAACCCCTGCCGGATGCGCGGCAGCGTGAAGAATGAGGCCACCGCGGCGAACCAGAGTCCGGTGGCCAGTGCCATGTAGACACCGTAGGCGGTCTGAATCAGGATCGGTGTCTGCGGGTTGATGACCACTGAAAACAACGACACGAAAAACAGAGTTGCCTTGGGGTTCAGGGCATTGGTGAGAAACCCCAGTCGAAAAGCGGCCCAGCGCCCCTGACCCCGGTCATCGACACGGTTTGCTGGTAGCCCGCCGGCTTTTGCACGCAGACACTGGATGGCGATCCAGGTCAGGTAGAGCGCGCCCACCACTTTGAGCACACTGAACAGGGCCAACGACTGTTGGATGACCAGACCGATGCCGAGCAGCGAGTAGCAGACGTGCACGAGAATCCCGGTGCCAATGCCCGCTGCGGTCAGCCAGGCAAGGGCCCGGCTCTGGCGGAGAGACTGCCGGACCATAACGGCAAAATCGGGACCGGGGCTGGCCACCGCAAGCAGATGAACCAGGGCAACGGTCAGAAATTCGGGCCAGTAGTCATGCATGGTGTCTGAATGTCCTGCGTCGTGGTCAAAGGTGCTTCGTCAGAACCTTCGCGCCGTGTGATGGGCCGCGATCCGATTCACGGTGTGATTCAGCCGGTCCGGGATGCGGTCAAGCATAAAAGCTGGCCGATCGAATGTCTTCTCCCCCGATGGTCTGATGACGCTCCATTAGCAACCGGGCGTCTACTGATCGATGGTGCCAATGCCCCGGGTATCTGGCATCGTGGGTCAGACGCCAGATCATCGGCGGTGGTGGGGTGACACGGTGAACAGGAGAATAACGATGGAAAAGCGCAGGGTTGATGTGGCCATTATCGGTGCCGGTACGGCCGGCATGAGTGCCTATCGGGCGGCCCGCAAACACACGGACAACCTGGTTCTGATTGAAGGCGGTTCCTATGGAACCACCTGTGCCCGGGTTGGCTGTATGCCCAGCAAACTGTTGATCGCAGCGGCGGATGCGGCGTTCGACGCACAGCATGCGGACGTGTTCGGTGTTCACGCCGGTGCCGTCACCATTGACGGCAAAGCGGTGATGCAACGGGTCCGACAGGAGCGGGACCGGTTTGTCGGATCGGTTCTGGATACCGTGGCGGAGTTCCCCGACCTTCACAAAGTGGGGGGCAACGCCCGGTTTGCGGATCGTCGACACCTGGTCATCGATGACCGGCTGGAACTTGAGGCCGACCGCATCGTCATTGCAACCGGGTCGCGACCGAACGTGCCCGGTTTCCTCGAGCAGGCGGGTGACCGGCTGATCGTGAATGACGACCTGTTCGAGTTTGACGACCTCCCCCAGTCGGTGGCGGTGTTCGGACCGGGGGTGATTGGCCTTGAGTTGGGGCAGGCACTGAGCCGGCTCGGTGTTCGCGTGCGCATGTTCGGCGTTGGCGGTGCCGTGGGTCCCATTCAGGACGATCGGATTCGGGATTACGCACTGCAAACATTCAACCGGGAGTTTCCACTGGATCCGGACGCCAGTGTGACTGCGATTGAATCCGCCAGCGACGGCGTGAATATTACCTTCAAGACATCCGGCCAGGGTGAGCAAACCGAGCATTTCGAGTATCTGCTGGCCGCCACCGGGCGCCGCGCCAACGTGGACCAACTGGCGCTCGACAAAGCGGGGCTGGCGCTGGACGAGCAGGGTACGCCGGTCTTTGACCATTTTACCCTGCGCTGCGGCGACAGCGGGGTTTTCATCGCCGGTGATGCCAACCGTGAGTTACCGCTGCTGCACGAGGCGGCCGATGAGGGCCGCATCGCGGGTGATAATGCCGGGCGTTTCCCGGACGTGCGAGCGGGGCTGCGCCGCACACCCTTGGCGGTGGTGTTCACACGACCGCAGATTGCCACGGTGGGGCTGACCCTCGAGCAGGTGGCCGAGCGGTGCCGCAACTGTTACGCGGTCGGCGAGGTGTCGTTCGAGGGACAGGGGCGAAGCCGGGTGATGGCTCGAAACCAGGGGCTATTGCGGGTTTATGGTGAACAGGGCACGGGTCTGTTCATGGGCGCCGAGATGTTCGGTCCGGCGGCCGAGCACATCGGACACCTGCTGGCCTGGTCGGCGCAACGCCGTCTGACGGTGAGTGAAATGCTCGAGATGCCCTTTTATCATCCGGTCATTGAAGAAGGGGTGCGCACGGCACTGCGGGACCTGAACCACAAACTGACGATCGGTCCTGCCGTCGTGGGCCATTGTCTCGATTGCGGTCCGGGCGGCTGACCTGGCAGGCTCGCAGTTCCCCTGTTCTTTTAATTGTTAATGCATATAACAATCAATTTTCATATAACTGAAACTTTATTGTCACTGCACCGTCATGGTGCTTTTTCAGAATGGCGACTCCTGAATTGTGTTCGATCACCTGAGGAGTAAACCTGAATGAAAAAGCAATTGCTTGCGCTGGCCGTCGGTTCCCTGGTTGTGCTGCCAACCGCCGCACTCGCCGATAAAGGCCCGACTGTATACGGCAAGGTTAACCTGTCGCTGGAACACATTGATGACAGCACTGCCGACAACCAGACCTGGAAGCTCCAGAGTAACGCCTCACGTCTCGGCGTCAAAGGGGCACTGGATCTGGACGTGGATCAGCTCAAAGCCATTTACCAGGCAGAATTCCAGATTGCAGTCGACGACGGTGACAACAAGGGCCAGACCTTCTCGCAGCGTAATATCTACGGTGGTTTCAAGCACGACACGCTGGGTACACTGATCGCCGGCAAGTTTGATTCACCGATGAAAAAATCCACCGGCGGCGTGGAACAGTTCGGCGACCTCGGCGGCGATCTGAGCCAGATTTTTGCCGGCGATGAACGACTCTCCAACATCATCCAGTACAGCACACCGACCCTGGCCAACGCCGTAAAGATCAATGTCGCGGTGATTCCGGGTGAACAGACCGCCAATCCGAACCCGGACAACGGCCTCGCCGATGCCGTGTCCTCGTCTGTGGTGTTTGAAAACGACATGTTTTACGGCGCCCTGGCGTATGACTCCAAGGTCAACACGACCTTGCTTGATCGCGGCGGCAAAGGCATGACCGACAGCATTCGTGGTGCCGCCATGGCCAAAATCAGCAACTTCGAAGTGGGCGCGCTGGTCGAGCAGGCTGAAGACTCTGACAACAGTGATCTGAAGGACAACAGCTATCTGATCAGTGGCGCGGTGACGCTGGATCGTCTCAAGCTCAAAGCCCAGTACGGCATTGCCGACACCAGCAACACCAATAACACCTACAAGCTGGCAGCCATTGGTGCCGACTACAAGCTGGCCAAGCACTCCAAGAGCTACATCTATTTCTCACAGTTGAAGAACGACAACTCCGGCGACGACATCAACACCTTTGGTGTCGGCTTCGAGCACAAGTTTTCCATGTAAACCGTGTCTGATTTGAGTTGACGATCCTGGCCGGGGCACTCCCCCGGCCTTTTTTATGGCCGAATCATTCAAATGGCGGCTTTCAGCGGTGGCACCTGCTGGTGAAGGAACCATTTCTCGGTGACCACCTTGCGGGTGAACCAGTGAGACCGCATCAGCCCGCTGGCCAGGGGCATCTTGACCCAGTCGGGTACCTGCCAGCCGGATTCGTCATGACCGGCGCGGGTGCCGAATCGATTGGCAATGGCTTCGCCATAGGGCTGCAGGCTCCGGGCCGACGTATCCTGGGCGCGTCGGATAACGTCGGCGGCCATCAGTGCCGATTCGATGGCCGGTCGAATACCTTCACCACTCTGGGTATAGGCCAGACCGGCCGCGTCGCCGATCAGTAACAGGCCGTCGTCCACCAGCGGTCGCTCGGCGTGGGCATAAAGCAGGTAGGCATGCCCCTTGAATCGCCCGGGCAGGTCAGCGGGAATCCGGCCCTCCGCTTTCATCTCATCAACAAACGCGTGCAGATGGTCGCTCAGTTTATGGTTGTCTTCCCGCCCCAGGCCGATGTTGAGGAAATCGCCCTTGCGGAAGATCCAGGCATAGCCCTTCAGGTCTCGGCAGAACCAGAGTTCCGGCATGTCACCCCGGGCCTGGCAGGCGCTCGCCTGCTCCGGCGTCATTTCGAATTCCACTTCCTTGGCTGCCACCACCGTTTCATGACGGCCGGGACCTTCTCCCAGTTCCCGGGCCACGGGGCAAAAGTGGCCACCCGCGCCAATCAGCAAGGGCGCCTCCCAGGTCTCGTTGACGACCCAGCGGCTACCCTGGCGCTGGATCGATTTGACCGTCGTGTCCAGTTCCTTATCCGCGTCGACCCGGTCCAGCAGGTAATGATCAAACTCATAGCGGCGAATGCCGTAGCTGACCACCTGGTGATGGTGGTTCTCCACCGCGGGTTGCCCCATCATGCCAATCCGAAAGTTCTCGATGGGTTGAAGGACGTGGTTGCGAGCGTAGGTGTCTACGTCCACCTGCAGGCTCTCCATGACGGCCGGTGTCACCCAGCCGGCGCAGGTTTTGTCCCGGGGAAAGGTCTGCTTGTCGATGATCAGGATCCGCTTGTGGCTTTTTTGCAGCGCCCAGGCCAGCGTTGAACCGGCTGGGCCACCGCCGACGATGATGACATCATACTGTTGCATATCAGGACGCCTCCGGTGCGGCCGGATCGTGATA
>JAWVWU010000109.1:0-7049 GCA_033723595.1 Marinobacter sp.
GATACGCGACAATTCACCCCCGGAGGCCACTTTGGCAAGCGGTCTGGCGGGCTGGCCCGGGTTGGCACTGACCAGGAATTCAATATCTTCATGGCCGTGGGCCGATGGCTCGGCATTACCGCTTTTGCTGAGGTGAGTGACGAATTGAACAGCCGGCATGCTGAGCTGCTGGAGTTCACTGGCAATGCGCCGGTCGAGATTGGCCGCCGCCTGTTGGCGCTGTGCCGAGAGCTGGTCGGCCAGCGCGGCATAAGCTGCCTGCTGTGCCGCCAGATCGGCCTCGAGTTGTTCGACGCTGCCGCCGTCACCATCCAGTTCAGACAGTTCGTCAGACAGACGTTTGTGCAGCTCGGTCAGCTCCTCCGGCTGAATGCGATGCTTGCGGGCCATCTGGTAGATCGCACTCAGGCGCTCCTCAATGTCGCTCAGCCGCTGGGGGTCGGCTTCGTAATCCTCGACAAAATGGCGCAGGTTGTCACCGGCTTCGGTGACCTGGATGTGAGCTTCGCTCAACATCTGAAGCGTGTCGGCCAGCGCGGGGACCTCAACCGGCATTTGCTCAAGCTGGTTGATGGCGTGGCGCAACAGGCTGGCGGCACTGGTTTCGTCCTCGGTACACAACAACGCGGCCTGCTGGCTGCGCAGTCGAACATCCTCTGCATGGCTCAGTTGCTGTTGCTCGGCTTCCAGGGCGGATTGTTCGGCGTCACCCAGGGCCAGACGGTCGAGTTCTTCGACCTGATAGCGCAGTAGCTGCAGTTTGGCTTCGGTTTCATCGGCATTCTGCTGGCGCTCGTTGAGGCGGTTGCGAATGCCCTGCCAGGTTTTCCAGGCAGCCTGGGTCTCTGCCGCCAGGGTCTCGGTGCCTGCGAATTCGTCCAGCAATTTGCGGTGCGTATCTTTTTGCAGAAGCGATTGATGCTGGTGCTGGCTGTGAATGTCCATCAGGTGGCTACCGAGATCGCGCAGGTGCCCGAGGGGGCAGGGCTGGCCATTTATATAGGCGCGTGACCGGCCGTCGCGGCTGATGACCCGGCGCAGAATGCAGTCTGTATCGTCGTCCAGTTCGTGATCACTCAGCCAGCGCAGGGCCTCGGGGATTCGCGACACGTCAAAGGTCGCGGTGATGTCGGCTCGCTTGGCGCCGTGGCGTACCGCGCCCGCGTCGGCCCGACCGCCCATGACCAGCCCCAGGGCATCCAGCACGATCGACTTGCCGGCCCCGGTTTCGCCGGTCAGGGCCGTCATCCCGCCCTGGAACTGGAGTTCAACACGTTCGGCGATGGCGTAATTGGCAACAATCAACTGGCTGAGCATGGGTCTCTCCTCTCCCGGCGACGCGCGATCAATGCGAGTGGCCGGTCGTCTGATCACTGTTGGTTTATACAGTACATGTGAATATATACAGTGATCTGACTGTTTGCAACTGCACTTTTGTGACGGCGTGGCGGTTGAAACCGGTCGGCATGGCCCCATATCGCTGAGCAGGTTTTAACCACAGCCTGATCGATTGGTCAGGCTGGTCATGATTGAGCAGGAGTAGCCCATGAGCGCTGACGAAAATCGTAACGAACAGACCGATGAACAGCTGAAGGACGAGGCGGTTGAGCCTGCTACCGAAGCGACTGCGGAAGCGGGCGAGCAACAGCTGGACGAGACGTCCGCGTTGCGTGAACAGGTCAAGGAATTCCAGGAGCAGGTGCTGAGGTCCCAGGCTGAGATGCAGAACGTGCGTCGCCGGGCCGAGATCGATGTGGAGAAAGCCCACAAGTTTGCCCTGGACAAGTTCGTCAAAGAACTGCTGCCGGTCGCGGACAGCCTGGAAAAGGCGGTCGAGACCACCGAAGCGCATCAGGATGAAGATGAGCGTCTGGCGTCGATCCGCGAAGGTGCGGAGATGACGCTCAATCTGTTCATGAATACGCTGCGCAAATTCAACGTGGTCCAGCTCAACCCCGTCGGTGAGCCCTTCGACCCGCAGCATCACGAAGCCATGTCCATGGTGCCGGCGCCGGATGCCGAGCCGAACAGCGTGGTGGCTGTGGTGCAAAAGGGGTACACCCTGAACGACCGCGTCGTGCGTCCGGCGATGGTGGTGGTGGCCAAGGCCGAAGGCTCACCAAAAATTGATGAGCAGGCTTGAAAACTGGAATTGGGCGCCAATATAGGCAGTTAACAGATGAGACTCCGGTGTTTTACACCCGGAACAGATTGACGATCAGCCAGAACGAACGAATTGGAGCGAATCAATGAGCAAGATTATTGGTATTGACCTGGGGACGACCAACTCCTGTGTTGCCATCATGGATGGCGACAAGGTCAAGGTTATCGAAAACGCCGAGGGCGATCGTACGACTCCCTCCATTATCGCCTACACCGAAGACGGCGAAACCCTGGTTGGTCAGTCGGCCAAGCGTCAGGCGGTTACCAACCCGAACAACACCCTGTACGCCATCAAGCGTCTGATCGGCCGCCGCTTCGAAGACAGCGTCGTGCAGAAAGACATCAAGATGGTGCCTTACAAAATCACCAAGGCGGACAACGGTGATGCCTGGGTCGAGGTGAAAGGGGAGAAAATGGCACCACCGCAGGTGTCTGCCGAAGTGCTGAAGAAAATGAAGAAAACGGCCGAAGACTATCTGGGCGAGAAAGTGACCGAGGCGGTCATTACCGTTCCGGCCTACTTCAATGACAGTCAGCGTCAGGCGACCAAGGACGCCGGCAAGATTGCCGGCCTGGACGTCAAGCGGATCATCAACGAGCCGACGGCAGCAGCGCTTGCTTACGGCATGGACAAGAAGAGCGGTGATCGCACCGTTGCGGTCTATGACCTGGGTGGCGGTACTTTCGATATTTCGATCATCGAGATCGCAGACGTGGACGGCGAGCACCAGTTCGAAGTGCTGGCGACCAATGGCGACACCTTCCTCGGTGGTGAAGACTTTGACATGCGCCTGATCGAGTATCTGGCGGATCAGTTCAAGAAAGACAGCGGTATTGACCTGCGCGGTGACTCGCTGGCCATGCAGCGCCTGAAAGAAGCGGCCGAGAAGGCCAAGATCGAGCTGTCCAGCAGTCAGCAGACCGATGTCAATCTGCCGTACGTCACGGCGGACGCAAGCGGTCCGAAGCACATGAATGTGAAGGTGACCCGCGCCAAGCTCGAGTCACTGGTGGAAGAACTGGTCGAGCGGAGCCTTGAGCCGTGCAAAGTCGCGCTTCAGGATTCCGGCATCAAGCACTCCGAAATCGACGAAGTGATTCTGGTCGGTGGCCAGACCCGTATGCCGTTGGTGCAGGAGAAGGTGAAAAACTTCTTCGGCAAGGAAGCGCGCAAAGACGTCAACCCGGATGAAGCGGTGGCTGTGGGCGCTGCAATCCAGGCTGCCGTTCTGTCCGGCGACGTGAAGGACGTGTTGCTGCTGGACGTTACGCCGCTGACCCTGGGTATCGAAACCATGGGTGGAGTCGCAACGCCTCTGATCGAGAAGAACACCACGATTCCGACCAAGAAATCGCAGACCTTCTCGACGGCGGATGACAACCAGACGGCCGTGACCATCCACGTTGTGCAGGGCGAGCGCAAACAGGCCAGCCAGAACAAGTCGCTCGGACGGTTCGACCTGGCGGACATTCCGCCGGCCCAGCGCGGTGTGCCGCAAATCGAAGTGACCTTCGACATCGACGCCAACGGTATCCTTAACGTGTCGGCCAAAGACAAGGCGACCGGCAAGGAGCAGTCCATCGTGATCAAGGCTTCCTCCGGCCTGAACGAGGACGAAATCGAAAAAATGGTGCAGGACGCCGAGGCCAATGCGGAAGAGGATCGTAAGTTCGAGGAACTGGTCCAGGCCCGTAACCAGGGTGATGCGATGGTCCACGCGGTCCGCAAGACCCTGTCTGAGGCCGGCGACAAAGTCGATGACAGCGAAAAAGAGTCTATTGAAGCCTCTATCAAGGAGCTTGAAGAAGCGCTGACAGGCACCGACAAGGCGGACATTGAGGCCAAGACCCAGAAGCTGACCGAAGTGTCCTCCGAGCTGGCTCAGAAGATGTATGCCGAGCAGGGCGAAGGCGCGCAGCAGGCCGGCGGCCAGGACGGGGCGAAAGCCTCCGGCGCCAGCGATGATGCGGTCGACGCCGAGTTCGAAGAGGTCAAGGATGATGACAAGCGGTAAGCGGAACATGCCCTCCATGGCATGACAGAACGCGGGGTGAATAGCCCCGCGTTTTTCCGTATCTGGATACCGCCCGCCGGGACATCAGGCATGGTGGGCATCCACGACGTATTGCGGCAGTATCCGTCGGGTCGGGACTGCCTTTTTGTCTGGGCAGTCTGGTGATGCCAGTCTGCAGTGAAACCAGAAAACACGGTTGTAAGCTCCCCGACAGAGGGGGTTGATCACAGGGTTGTAAGCATGGCCAAGCGCGATTATTACGAGATTCTCGGGGTCTCCCGGGATGCGGATGACAAAGAGATCAAGCGGGCGTACCGCAAACTCGCGATGAAGTATCATCCCGACCGGAATCCGGATGATGCCGACGCTGAGAACAAGTTCAAGGAAGCCAGTGAAGCCTATGAGGTGCTGACCGATGCCAGCAAACGCGGCGCCTACGACCAGTTTGGTCACGCCGGCGTCGATGGTCAGGCCGGTGGCGGCTTCGGCGGTGGTGGCGGAGGCAGCTTCTCCGACATCTTCGGTGATGTGTTTGGTGATATTTTCGGTGGTGGGGCACGCGGGCGGAATACCCGTGGTGCCGATCTTCGCTACACCCTGGAGCTGGACCTGGAAGAAGCCGTCAAGGGCACCAGTGTGAAGATCCAGGTACCGGGGCACGTTGAGTGCGAGGTGTGCGATGGCTCCGGCGCCGAGAAGGGCTCGCGGCCGGAGGCTTGCAGTACCTGTAACGGTATGGGGCAGGTGCGCATGCAGCAGGGCTTCTTTACTGTGCAGCAGGCCTGTCCCACCTGTCGCGGATCCGGCAAGGTTATAAAGAACCCCTGCAAGGCCTGCCACGGTGCCGGTCGCGTCGAACAGCAGAAAACCCTGTCGGTCAAGGTGCCGCCGGGCGTTGATACCGGTGATCGCATCCGCCTGTCCGGTGAGGGCGAAATGGGGGTCGATGGCGGTATGCCGGGCGACCTGTATGTCCAGATCGCGGTGCGTGAGCACTCGATCTTTACCCGCGACGGTCGCAACCTATACTGCGAAGTGCCCATCAGCATTGGTGATGCGGCGCTTGGTGGCGAGCTTGAAGTGCCCACGCTGGACGGCCGGGTGAAGCTCAAGATTCCGGCTGAGACCCAGACCGGCAAGCTGTTCCGTCTGCGCAACAAGGGCGTCAGTCCGGTGCGTGGCGGCCCGGCCGGTGATCTGCTATGCCGGGTCGTGGTGGAAACGCCGGTGAAGCTGACCAAGCGCCAGAAGGAGTTGCTTGAGGAATTCCAGCAGACCATGGACGACAACAACGGCACCAATCACGCGCCCCGGAAAACATCCTGGTTTGAAGGTGTGAAAAGCTTTTTTGACGAAATGAAATTCTGAGGTTGGTCATGATGCGGGTAGCGATAACGGGTGCGGCAGGTCGGATGGGCAAGGTGCTGACCGAGGCCGTCCAGGATACAGAGGGTCTGTCGCTGGGCGCTGCGATCGTTCATCCGGACAGTTCGCTGGTCGGTGCCGATGCCGGTGAGTTGGCCGGGGTTGGCCGCATGGGTGTGACGGTCGCGGGCAGCCTGGAAGATGTGGCGGACGACTTTGACGTGCTCATCGACTTCACCTTTCCCGACCTGACGCTGGAAAATCTGGCGTTCTGCCGGCGCCACGGCAAACGCATGGTGATTGGCACGACCGGGCTGACGGATGCCGAAAAGCAGCAACTGGCCCAGGCGGCCGAGTCGGTTCCCGTGGTGTTTGCGCCGAACATGAGCGTGGGCGTCAACGTGGCCCTGAATCTGTTGCGTACGGCGGCCAGTGTGCTGGGCGACGACTACGACGTCGAAATCATCGAGACTCACCACCGTCACAAGAAGGATGCCCCGTCCGGTACGGCGCTGCGTATGGGGGAAGTGGTGGCGGATGCCCTCGGTCGAGACCTGAAAGAGTGTGCGGTGTACGGTCGTGAAGGCTTTACCGGTGAGCGGTCGCGGACCGAGATCGGGTTCGAGACAATTCGTGGCGGTGACGTGGTGGGGGATCATACGGTCCTGTTTGCCGGCATCGGCGAACGGATTGAAATCTCCCACAAGGCAAGCAGCCGCATGACATTCGCGAAAGGCGCGGTGCGCGCTGCGCTGTGGCTGGCGGAAAAACCCGCGGGTCTGTACGACATGCAGGATGTGCTGGCGCTGAAGTGACTGCGTGGGATTAGCGATGGACACAGACTGCCGTATTTCTTACAATAAGGCGGTTTAACTGCACCAAGCGTAGCCTGAATAAAGCTGGCAACCATAAAGCGGGACGGAGCGAAAAATCTCCCTCTCGCTTTTTTGCGACCTGAATTTGCGCTTGCGTTCCTGTTCGTGACGTTGGAGTCCGCAGGCCTGTCAAAACCGGGGCTTGCGAGGCTTGATTCGGAACTGACGATACGCCACTCGATGAGGATACAAGCCTTGAGTACACCTGCAATCCTTGCACTCGCAGACGGAAGTCTCTTCCACGGTATCGCCATCGGCGCTGACGGTGAAACCAGCGGTGAGGTGGTTTTCAATACCGCGATGACCGGGTATCAGGAAATCCTGACCGACCCGTCCTATGCCCGCCAGATCGTAACCCTGACTTACCCGCACATCGGCAGCACGGGGGTTAACCCGGAAGACGTGGAATCCGACCGGATTCAGGCGGCGGGCCTGGTGATCCGCGATCTGCCTCTGATGGCCAGCAACTGGCGCAGCACCCAGTCACTGGACGACTACCTGCGCGACAGCAACGTAATCGGCATTGCGGGCATCGATACCCGCCGGCTTACCCGGATCTTGCGCGACAAGGGGTCGCAGAATGGCGCCATCGTCGCCGGTGCCGGGGCAACGCCAGAGCGGGCCCTGGAGC
>JAWVWU010000110.1:0-7029 GCA_033723595.1 Marinobacter sp.
ATGACGGGCCCGCCCGGCTTTTCGACCTGCCACCGGAGTACCGCCGTTGCAAACCATCGCTGACTTTGCCGAACACCTTGCCCGGGAAGCCGGCGAACTGATCCGCCATGAACGCGAGCATACGACCCTGCGAACCGACTACAAGGATCAGACCGAGCTGGTCACACACGCCGACCTAATGGCGGACAAACTGATCACCGACGCCATTCAGGCCCGCTTTCCGAGCCATCGAATCCTGTCGGAGGAATCACGGCCGGACAAGACCCAGGCCGCCGACCTGGACCAGCCGCTGTGGATCATCGACCCCATCGACGGCACCGTGAATTATGCCTACGGCCACCCGCAAGTGGCCATTTCCATTGCCTACGCCGAACAGGGCCACGTTCAGGTGGGCGTTGTTCACGCGCCGTTTGTGGATGAAACCTTCCGCGCTGTCCGCGGCCAGGGGGCGACGCTCAACGGTCAGTCAATCCACCACAGTGGTGCCACGGTACCGCGGGACAGTCTGTTCGCCACCGGCTTCCCCTACACCAAGGACTCCCTGGCACCCATCGTCGCTCGCCTGGACACCATGATTCATCACTGCCGCGACCTTCGGCGCGTGGGCTCCGCGGCCCTGGATATCTGCTGGGTCGCCTGCGGCCGTCTGGATGCCTATTATGAGTCCGTCAGCCCGTGGGACTTTGCCGCCGGTCGCCTGATCGCCCTCGAGGCGGGAGCCACTGCCGGTCACTTCTCGGAGGTGCCGGCCGGTCAACCGGCAGACCTGTGGGGACAAGACATCCTGATCGCCGCACCGGGCATCTACGACCCGCTCCGGGCGCTGCTGGTGTCGGCCAGTTGACCAGGCACCGTCGATACCAGCCGCCAGAACAGGCAAGACCCGGTTCGCTGGGGTAATATGGAATCCGGACACTCAACAGCCCCGACCGCCATTCAAGAGCACGACCATTGATCTCCAGACTCCCGAAATGGATTGAATACGGTGCCTTTGTCCTGGCGGCTGTCGCCGGCTGCATCAATGCCATCGCGCTGATGGGTTTCGAGCAGCAGTCGGTGTCGCACATGTCTGGCACGGCCACCCTGCTGGGCACCAGCTTGCTGGGCGGGTCACTGGCCACCAGCCTGCACCTGGTGGGGATTCTGGTGTCGTTTTTCCTGGGGGCGTCGGTCTCCGGCTTCCTGCTTCACAACACCGCCCTGAAGCTCGGCCGCCACTACGATACGGCGCTGACGCTGGAAGCCCTGCTGATTTTCACGGCGGTGTACCTGCTGTCCAACGATTTCCTGTCCGGTTATTTCTGTGCGGCTGCCGCCTGCGGCATCCAGAATGCGCTGGCCACCACCTACAGCGGCGCGGTGGTGCGGACAACCCATCTGACCGGGCTGTTTACCGACCTCGGGATCATGCTGGGTGCGGCCCTGCGTGGTGAGACCTTTGATACCCGGAAGGCGACGCTGTTTGGCCTGATCATGGCCGGCTTCATTCTGGGCGGTTCACTGGGCGCCTACCTGTTCAGCCTGCTGCGCTTCGAGGCGCTGCTGATTCCGGGCGGCGTTTGTCTGGTCCTGGCGGCGCTCTACCGGATCTACTCACAACGGTATCGCCGCCGTCACGCCGCGTCACAGGATACGATCAACCTGCCATGAAGAATCACACGCTGTCGTTTCACCGCAAACGCAACAAAACTCTGGGGGTCCCC
The DNA here is from genome assembly GCA_033723595.1 of Marinobacter sp. GTDB lineage: Bacteria > Pseudomonadota > Gammaproteobacteria > Pseudomonadales > Oleiphilaceae > Marinobacter. The sequence goes on from JAWVWU010000110.1 coordinate 1,704, forward strand.
GAACTGATCGCCATTGCCTTGGGCGGCATGGTCGGTGGCGGGATTTTCACCATTCTGGGCATTTCGGTGGCCATGGTGGGCGTCTGGACACCACTGGTGATTGTGCTCGGCGGTATCATCGCCACCCTCGCCGCCTATTCCTACATCAAGCTCGGGGTCTACTATCGGGATGAGGGTGCAACCTACTCGTTCTACAAGAAAACGTTTCCCCGCTCACCGTTCGCCGCCTCGCTGATCGGCTGGTGGGTGATATTCGGCTATATCAGTACGCTGGCCCTCTATGCCTACACCTTTTCGTCCTACGCCATCAGTGGATTCTCCTTCGCCGACAGCGACATCATCCGCAAACTGGTCGCGGGCGGGGTCATCCTGATCTTTACGCTCATCAACGTCTGGAGCGTCAAGGGCATGGGCAAGGTCGAGGACATCATGGTCTACACCAAACTGGTGATCCTCGCGATCATCTCGTTCGTGCTCATCAACAACAGCCAGACCACCCTGCCGGCACTGCTGGCAGACAACCCGGACACGACCCCGCTGGCAATACTGGTCGTCGCCTCCATCACGTTTGTTGCCTTCGAGGGCTTTCAACTGGTGATCAACGCAGTCGACGAGATGGATGACCCGGAACGGAACATCCCCAGGGCCATCTACGCCGCGGTCTTTCTGGCCGTGCTGATTTACGTGGTGATTGCCTTCGGCGCAATCCTCGCCATCCCGTTCGCGGACATCATCCAGAACAAGGAATACGCGCTTGCCTCCGGAGCCGGGCAGGTCCTCGGCCACTGGGGCACCGACCTGGTGATCCTCGGCGCCTTGCTGGCCACCAGCAGCGCCATCAGCGGCACCCTGTTTGGCGCCTCGCGACAGATGGCCGTGATCGCCCGGGAGGGCTATTTCCCGGCCCTGCTGGCAAAGCGCACCAACCGCATTCCGGTTCCGGCCATCCTCTGCATGGCCAGCCTCGCGTTCGGCCTGGTGCTGGCGGGCAGCCTGGAGGTCATCCTGGAATTCGGCAGCGTTACTTTCCTGCTGGTATCCCTGTTGATGGCGTTCGCCAATTTCCGGATCCGCGACAAGACCGGCTCGTCACTGACCGTTACGCTCACAGCCTGTGCCGGGCTGCTCGGCGGTACGGTGCTGATCCTGTTCTACGAATACCGACACCAGCCGGAACAGCTGGTCTTTATTCTGGTGCTTTATGCCCTGCTGACCTCCGGCTCCTGGCTCTACTCGAGACGCCGGCAACGGAGCCCGGGAACAGCCGCGGACACACCAGACCACGGTTCATGACGGGCACCAGACCTCACCGTGCTGCATGACACGGAACGCCGATTCACTAACGCCCTGCCCCTCCAGCGCCTGACGCAGCCGACGGGGTGGCTCGTCCATAGGCTCATCGGTAAGCACGAACGTGCCCCAGTGCATGGCCACCGACTGACGTGCGCCAATATCCCGATGAATACTGACCGCCTCTTCCGGCGCGACGTGCACCGGGGCCATGAACCAGCGCGGATCGTAAGCGCCGATGGGTAACAGCGCCAGATCAATGGGCGCAAACAGGTCACCGATCTCGCGGAACACCTGGCCGTAACCGGTATCACCGGCGAAGTAGAACCGGAAGCCCTCGATGTCCATTAACCAGCTGCACCACAGGGAGGCGTTGCGGTCGGTCGCGGTACGGCCGCTGAAGTGCTGGGTCGGCAGGCAGAAGACCTCCCGCGACGGGGCCAGGGCCTGGCTTTGCCACCAGCCCAGCTCGATCAGATTGTGAATGCCGCGCTTTTCAAACCAGCGCCTCAGGCCCAGCGGTACGCAAAAGCACAGGTCATCCCCGAAACGCCGATGCAACTGGCGGATCGTGGGCTCGTCCAGGTGGTCGTAGTGGTTGTGGGAAATCAGCACCCGGTGGATCGTCGGCATATCAGCGACGGACAGTGCCGCCGGGGTGAACCGGCGCGGTCCGACAAAGCGGAACGGGCTGGCCCGCTCGGACAGCACCGGATCGGTCAGCAGATTCTCCCCCCGATACTGGAACAGGAACGAGGCATGGCCCAGCCAGGTCAGTTGCGGCGCGGCCGGCGGCGAGGCAAGGGCATGAGCATCAGGACGCAACAGGGCGTAACGTTTGCCGGGCGGAAAGCGGCGACCGGGGGCCAACTGCCAACGCAGGAAGTCTCCGAGGCCGTGCTGGGCCGTTCGTTCACGATTGTGGAAGCGTCCCTGATGAACGTGGTTCTCTGCCGCAAGCTCCGACAGTCGCTCTCGATCGATGGTCATGGTGCCTGTGCCCGCCTGTTGATGGAGTCCGCCTAACCATAGCAAAACCGGACCGGGTGGCGTCAGTCCATCGGCCCGCATTGCGGGTTCAGCACTGCGCCGCTATGCTGCGGGAGTCATCCGCTGAGCCGGTCCCCACGACCCACCGAGCAATCGCCATGCGTCTCGTCTGCCTGTCCGATACCCACAGCATGCACCGTCAGATCGAGGTGCCGGACGGCGATGTGCTGATTCACGCCGGTGATTGCCTGGGCGTGGGCACTCTGGACGAGGTAGATGACCTGAACGACTGGCTGGGCAGCCTGCCCCACCGCCACAAGATTCTCATCGCCGGTAATCACGACTGGTGCTTCCAGAACGAGCCCGAAGCCGCACAGAGCAGGCTCTCGCACGCCATCTATCTGCAGGACAGCGGCGTCACCATTGACGGCCTACGGTTCTGGGGCAGCCCCTGGACACCGGTGTTCTTTGACTGGGCCTTTAACCTGGAACGGGGCACGCCCCTGGCACAGCGCTGGGCACGGATCCCGGAGCAGACCGATGTGCTGGTGACCCACGGTCCGCCCGCCGGCATTCTGGACGAAGTCCCGGCCGGACTGACCGGCAGCCACACCGAGAGCGTCGGCTGCGCTGACCTGCTGGCCGTGGTTGAACAGATGCAGCCGCCAATTCACGTATTCGGGCATATTCATGAAGGCTATGGCCGCTATGACTGGAACGGCACCCTGTTTGTAAACGCGAGCATCTGCAGGGCGAACTACAAACCGCTCAACCCGCCCATCGTGCTCGATCTCTAGCCGGCCCATGCCCAACGCAGCGGTTCTGCGTTATGCTGGTGGCCATGAACCGCGCACAACGACAGCGAACGCAACTGGAGCAACAACTGGCCCATGCCCGGACCTGGGAGCAGTGGTACACCGCAGCCCATGATCTGGACGAACTGGATGGCAATCTTGCCTGGCGCGAGCAAAGCGGCTCTGAGCTGATCCACGAAGCCCTGCTGCAGGACCATACCCGGGCCTTGAAGACCTACCGCGATGAGGGCAACAGCCACGGCCTGATCGCACTGCTCCAGGAAAGTGTTTACCGCCACCTTGGTGAGCTGGCCAACCCCGCGCTCTATTCCGTCGCCCGTACCGGCACCAAGCACGTCGTTACAGACTTTCTGGCCGAAGTCGAGCAAGCCATGCAGTATATTTGCGACCACCCGCTGCCCGGTGTCTCCGAAGAACAGAAGCTGCAGATGTTCCGTGATGCCGAGCGGGTCTACGGCCAACCCGCGCTGATGCTCAGTGGCGGCGGCGCGTTCGGTATTTATCACCTGGGCGTGACGCGTGCGCTCTGGCAACAGGATTTGCTACCCGATGTCATGGCAGGCTCCAGCATGGGTGCAATCGTGGCCGGGGCTATCTGTACCCGCAACGCTGCTGAACTCGACCGGTTTTTCACGGAGCCCCAGCGGATCCACCGCGACGCCTTCCGCTGGCTCGGCCTGCGGGCAGGCTGGCAGCGAGGCTATGCCATGGACCCGGACCAGCTTCACCGACACATTCGCGCCAATATAGGCAGTCCCAGTTTCCGGGAGGCGTTCCGTCACAGCGGCCGGACCCTGAACATTTCGGTGTCACCCACCCGCACCCGCCAAAAGCCCCGGCTGCTGAATGCCCTGTCGTCGCCCGAGGTCCTGGTGGACTGCGCGGTGCTCGCCTCCTGTGCGGTGCCGGGGCTGTATCCGCCGGTCACGCTCAAGGCGCGAAAGGCCGGCGATACGGTGACCGACGAAACGCCCTACATGCCGACCGAGAGCTGGATTGACGGCAGCGTTCACGGCGACCTGCCGCTGATGCGCATGGCCCGCCTGCACAACGTCAACAAAACCATTGTCAGCCAGGCCAATCCACACGTGGTTCCGTTCATCAGCCAGGATCATCAGCGCGGTGCCGCTGCCACGTTCAAACGCGCCACCGTGGCCCTGGTCCACGGCCAGATTGCCACGGCCCTGAAGCTGACCCGGGAATCGCCCACCTCGTCGATTGCCATCGTGCGCCCCCTGCTGGAGCAGGCCCACGCCATGGCAACACAGACCTATCTGGGGGATATCAACATCCACCTGCCGTTCCGTCCGACGCTCTACCGCAAGGTACTGTCGAACCCGCGGGAAACCGATCTGGACGACTTCATCACGCTGGGCGAACGCGCCACCTGGCCAAGGCTGGCGATGATCCGCGACCAGACCCGGATCAGCCGGACCTTTGCCCACTGCATCAGTCGCCTGAAAGCCCGACTGGGCCGGCGCCACCCCGAACCGGTCTGACCGGGCGACCCACCTCAGCCGACGTTGACCGCCAGGATCTCGCCCCGCCGCGCCTGCTTCTTCTCCACCAGGCTGGCGACACACTGGTCTTCATCCCGCAGGATAACCACGCACTCCAGGCACTGGATGCATTCGTTGTAGTCGATGGCACCGTTGCTGCGAATCGCACCGATCTCGCATTTACGGGTACACAGCTGACAGGGGTTACCACACAGGTCAATGCGCTCCAGCCAGCTGAACAGCCGCAATCGGCCCAGCACGGCCAGCCCCGCCCCCAATGGGCACAGGTAACGGCAGAAGAACTTGTGGACGAACAGGCCGACCACCAGCAGGCCAACGGCATAGGCCACAAACGGCCAGTAACGCCAGAAGTACAGGGTGATACTGGTTTTGAACGGTTCCACCTCCGCCAGCTGCTCGGCCATGGTCAGCGAATTGAATGCAACAATGACCAGCCCTCCCAGAATCACGTACTTGAGACCGATCAGCCAGCGATGCCAGCGTTCGGGCACCCGCCGCTGCCGGATACGAAGCTTCTTGCCCAGCCACGACGCCATTTCCTGGAGCGCGCCAAACGGGCACAACCAGCCACAGAACAGGCCGCGCCCCCAGATGAACAGCGTCACGAAGGTGTAGCACCAGAGAATGAAAATGATCGGGTCGAGCAGGAACATCTGGATCTTGAAGCCGTCCCACAACGACAGCAACAACGTGAAAATGTTGGTTACCGAC
>JAWVWU010000111.1:0-6919 GCA_033723595.1 Marinobacter sp.
CGGCTGCGGGCTCTCTGGGAGGGATGCGGCGCAACGGTTCTGACCATGACGGTGGCCCGGCACGATGAAGTGTTAGCCGCCACCAGTCATCTCCCGCATCTCATCGCCTTCTCGCTGGTGGATACACTGGCCGGTGAAGACGAAAACATGGAAATTTTCCGGTACGCAGCCGGTGGATTCCGGGATTTTACCCGGATTGCCGCCAGTGACCCGGTGATGTGGCACGATATTTTTCTGTCCAACCGGACTGCCGTGCTGCGGGTCATCGATCATTTCGCCCATGACCTGAACCAGTTGCGGGGTGCGATTGACGCGGGGGATGGGGCAACCCTGCTAAGGGTATTCAGTCGTGCCAAGGCGGCACGGGATCATTTTTCAAAAATGCTTTCAGGACAGGCCTACGTGACAGCCATGAGTCAGACACACGTGCGTTTCAAATTGCAGCCGGGCGGACACATCCGGGGTGACATCCGCGTACCCGGTGATAAATCCATTTCCCATCGGTCAATCATGCTTGGCGCGCTCGCCGACGGTGTCACCGAGGTCAAAGGCTTTCTTGAGGGTGAGGACAGTCTCGCCACCCTGCAGGCGTTTCGTGACATGGGCGTGACCATTGAAGGGCCAGACAACGGTCATGTACGCATTCACGGCGTCGGCATTGATGGGCTTCAGGCGCCCCGCGGGCCGTTGTACCTGGGCAATTCCGGAACGGCCATGCGTCTGTTCTCGGGTCTGTTGGCCGCGCAGCCATTTGATTCCGAGCTGACCGGCGACACCAGCCTGTCGGGCAGGCCGATGGGGCGAGTCGCGGACCCACTGCGGCTGATGGGCGCCCGTATCGATACGGCAGAGGGCGGCCGGCCACCGCTAAAGATTACCGGCGGCCAGACACTGAAAGGCATCACCTATGACATGCCGGTAGCCAGCGCGCAGGTCAAGTCCTGCCTGTTGCTGGCCGGACTCTACGCCGAGGGAGAAACTTCGGTGACCGAGCCTGCGCCAACTCGTGATCACACCGAGCGGATGCTGGCCGGTTTCGGCTATGACGTCAGTCGCATTGGGGCCACGGCTCGCCTGCAGGGCGGCGGACGGTTGACCGCCACCGTCATCGATGTGCCTGCCGATATCTCGTCGGCGGCCTTTTTCCTGGTTGCGGCCAGTATTGCGCCGGAATCTGACCTGCTGCTTCGACATGTGGGCATGAACCCGACCCGGATCGGTGTGATCAATATCCTGCGACTGATGGGTGCGAACATTGACGTTGTCGACGCCCGGGAGGTCGGCGGAGAGCCGGTGGCCGACCTGCGGGTCCGGTCAGCCGACCTGCGCGGCATTGATATTCCGGTCGGCGATGTCCCCCTGGCCATTGATGAATTCCCGGTGCTGTTCGTGGCTGCTGCCTGTGCCACCGGCCGGACGGTCCTGCGCGGCGCCGAGGAGTTGCGGGTCAAGGAAAGTGACCGTATCCAGGTGATGGCAGACGGCCTGGCTGTGCTGGGCGTGCAGTCGACCGTCACCCCGGATGGCATAGAAATCGAGGGTGGCCAGGCCATCGCTGGTGGCACCGTTGACAGTCACGGCGATCATCGCATTGCCATGGCGTTTTCGGTGGCGGCTTTGCGGGCCGGTGGGCCGATCGAGATCACCGATTGCGCCAACGTGGCTACGTCCTTCCCCGGTTTCGTGGAGCTTGCCCGGCAAGTCGGCCTGTCAATCACCGCGGAAGAGGATGCAAGCGCATGACTGACGAGCGTGTTCCGGTGATTACGGTGGATGGCCCGGGTGGTTCGGGCAAGGGCACGATCACCCAGATGCTGGCCCGTCGCCTCGGCTGGCACCTGCTCGATAGCGGGGCCCTTTATCGCCTGACCGCACTGGCAGCCAGTCGGGCCCATGTCGCCCTGGACGATGTGGACGGGCTGGTCCGGGTTGCCGCGGGTCTGGATGTGAGTTTCGAGCCGACCGGGCCCGGCGAGCCGGTGCGTGTGCTGCTGGCGGGCCAGGACGTTACCGGTGAGATCCGCACCGAAACCTGCGGTAATAACGCCTCGCGTGTTGCTGTCATTCAGCCGGTGCGTGATGCCCTGCTGCAACGCCAGCGCGATTTCAGGAAGGCGCCGGGACTGGTGGCAGACGGTCGCGATATGGGGACCGTGGTGTTCCCCACGGCACCGGTCAAAATCTTTCTCACAGCCAGTGCCGAAGAGCGTGCGGAACGCCGCTATCGCCAGTTGATGGATGCAGGTGTCAGTGTTACCATTGGTGCCCTTTTAGACGAGATAAGGGCGCGTGATGAGCGGGATATGAACCGTTCAGCCGCCCCGCTTAAGCCCGCAGCCGATGCGCAAGTCATTGACTCGACGGGGTTAAGTATAGAGGAGGTGTTGGACAGGGTAATGGTCCTGGCGGGCCAGGCCTGACCGCACCTTTTTGTCGTTGGAAGCCGGATACCGCGTTAATCAGCCAGCCCTGGCTGTATCCGGTCACGATTCACAGACCGTGCCGCTGGCAGCACGGAGTAAACTTGCGTTGATCACATAGGACACATAATGAGCGAGAGCTTTGCGGATCTATTTGAAGAAAGCCTGAAAGAAATTGACATGCAACCGGGTTCCATCGTCCAGGGAACCGTGGTTGATATCGATAGCGACTGGGTTACGGTTAACGCCGGCCTGAAGTCCGAAGGTGTTATTCCTGCGTCACAGTTTCTGAACGAGAAAGGTGAGCTGGATATCCAGATCGGCGATGTTGTCGATGTGGCTCTCGATGCGGTTGAAGACGGTTTCGGTGAAACCCGTCTGTCCCGTGAAAAGGCCAAGCGTGCGGAAGCATGGAAGGTTCTCGAGAAGTCCTTCGAAGCAGAAGAAGTCGTTAAAGGTGTGATCAACGGTAAGGTTAAAGGCGGCTTTACAGTCGACCTGTCCGGTATCCGTGCCTTTCTGCCGGGTTCTCTGGTTGACGTTCGTCCGGTACGCGATACGGCGCACCTGGAGAACAAGGAACTGGAATTCAAGGTCATCAAGCTGGACCAGAAGCGCAACAACGTGGTTGTGTCCCGTCGTGCGGTCCTGGAAGCTGAAAACAGCGCCGAGCGTGATGCACTGCTCGAAACACTGACCGAAGGCCTGGAAATCAAGGGTATCGTCAAGAATCTGACCGACTACGGCGCGTTCGTCGATCTGGGCGGTGTTGACGGCCTGCTGCACATTACCGATATGGCCTGGAAGCGCATCAAGCATCCGAGCGAAATCGTGAATGTCGGCGATGAGATCAACGTCAAGGTCCTGAAGTTCGACCGTGAGCGTAATCGTGTTTCTCTGGGTCTGAAGCAACTGGGTGAAGATCCGTGGGTCGATATCAAAGGCCGTTATCCGGAAGGCAGCAAAGTAACTGCCCGGGTAACGAACCTGACCGACTATGGCTGTTTCGCTGAGCTGGAAGAAGGCGTTGAAGGTCTTGTCCACGTATCCGAGATGGACTGGACCAACAAGAATATCCACCCGTCAAAAGTCGTCCAGGTTGGCGATGAAGTGGGTGTGATGATTCTGGACATTGATGAAGAGCGTCGTCGTATTTCCCTGGGTATCAAGCAGTGCGTGTCTAACCCGTGGGAAGACTTCTCCAGCAACTTCAACAAGGGCGATCGCATCTCCGGCAAGATCAAGTCGATTACCGATTTTGGTATCTTCATTGGTCTGGACGGCGGCATCGACGGTCTGGTTCACCTGTCTGACATCAGCTGGAACGAAACCGGTGAAGAAGCGGTTCGTGAGTACAAGAAAGGCGACGAAGTCGAGACCGTTATCCTGTCTGTTGACCCGGAGCGCGAGCGTATCTCCCTGGGTATCAAGCAGCTGGAAAGCGATCCGTTCGCCGAGTTTGTGCAGCTGAACGACAAGGGCTCCATTGTGAAGGGCACTGTGTCTGCGATCGACGCGAAAGCAGCCACCATTAGCCTGAACGACGAAGTGGAAGCTGTTCTGAAAGCCTCTGAAATCAGCCGTGACCGCGTTGAAGACGCGCGTAACGTCCTGAACGAAGGCGACGAAGTCGAAGCGAAGATCATCAGCATCGATCGCAAGAACCGCGTTATCAACCTGTCGGTCAAGTCGAAAGATGTAGAAGACGACAAGCAGGCGCTGCAGAACGTGCGCGAGAAAACTGCTGAAAGCTCCGGTGCCACCACCATTGGTGACCTGATCAAAGAGCAGATGCAGCAGCAAAACGCCAACAAGGACTGATCGGTCCGGATGGTGAAAAAAACGGGCTGTAACAGCCCGTTTTTTTTGTGTTTTTTTGGGGTTTAGCTAAACTACGTTCATGGCGTTGGTATCCTCCAGCTCCGCTATAAGAACGAAGAAAGGATGTGAGCCTCATGACTAAGTCCGAACTGGTCGAACTCATCGCGTCCAAACAGACGCAATTGTCCGTAAAAGACGTAGAACTGGCCGTCAAGACCATCATTGAACACATGTCGCAGTCTCTGGCAGAGGGACAGCGGATCGAGATTCGCGGTTTTGGCAGCTTTTCGCTCCATCACCGAGCTGCCCGTACAGGACGCAATCCCAAGACCGGTGAGGCCGTCAAATTGCCTGCCAAACATGTGCCGCATTTCAAACCCGGCAAGGAATTGCGTGAACAGGTCAATGACAGCATGAAGAAAGGTTTTTGATTGCGGTCAGGACCTGAGAGGGGACCTGAAGAACGACTCAGGGGAGACGAGTGGCTATGGCCAGTTTACAGAAGATTCTGATCATTCTGATCGTGTTGTTACTGATACTGGTGGCACTGGTATTTTCCCTCAATAACCAGATGGCGGTGTCGCTCAACTTCCTTCTGTTCGAAACCCAGCCACACGGTGTTGCAATCTGGATTATTCTCTCATTTGTCTGCGGTGCCCTGATCGGTGTCGTGCTTACGTCGCTGGCCACGCTTCGTCATTCCGTCAGCCGGCGTCAGCTTCAGAAGCGTCTCGCCCGGACCGAACAGGCATTGGAAAAATCCAGGACCCCCACTGACCGGACCCTCTGATGGATATTGTGTTTCAGTGGCTGCTGTTAACGGTGGCGGTCGCCGCTGGCTGGCTTGCCGGTCGGGCAGGGCGGTCATCGCGAGGATCCCAGGCCCCCATATCTGATGAATCCTCTGTTCGGGATCGGCTCCAGTTTCTTTTTACCAACTATTCCGATCAGGCTGTGGAAAATTTCGTCCAGTCACTGGCCGTAAGCCGCGATACCGTGAGTCTGCATCTGTCGGTGGGTGCCCATTTCCGACTCAAAGGCGAATCCGACCGTGCCATCCTGATCCACCAGAACCTGCTGGCCCGTCCGGAGCTCCCATCGCGTTTTTCACCTCAGGTCACCTTTGAGCTGTCGCTGGACTACTTGGCCGCCGGGCTGCTGGATCGCGCAGAGGCACTCTTTCATCAGCTTATGGGCGATCGTGAGTACGGCCGAAAAGCGGCCGCACAGTTGATCGAGCTCTATCAGCAGGAACGGGAATGGGACAAGGCCAGCCAGGTTGCGCGCACGCTGACCACCGGTACGGTTGATCCGGACCTGAATCGCCAGCTTGCTTATCTGACCTGCGAGATGGCCGATGAGGCACTGGCGCGGGATGACCGCTGGGCCACTCAAAAGCTCGCCAAAGAGGCCCTCGAGTACGACAGCAAATGCGTGCGGGCAACCTTGATTATGGTAAGTCTGCAGCGACGCCAGGGCTTATTCCGGGAAGCGGGCACGACGCTACTGAAGATTTACGACCAGAATCCGGAGTTCGGCCCCGAAGCGGTCGACCGGCTCATGAAACTGGAAAAAGAGCACGGGGACGTGGGCCGGCTTGGTAAAAAGCTGCGCAAGCTCTACCAGAAATGGCCCAGTACCAGTCTGCTGCTGGCCCTGGTTGAATCGGTCGAACGGTCATCCGGACGCCCCGCTGCGATTGAATTGCTTCGTACCGAGCTGGAAGTGCGGCCCAGCGTCCGGGGACTCTTGCGGCTGGTGCAAATGGCGGGCTACGAGAAGGGCATGTCCACCGGCGAGGGTCGCCTGGTGAGTCGCATTGGTCTTCTGTTGCTGGCCAACCGGCCGATTTACCGGTGCGTCAACTGTGGCTTCTCGGGTCAGCAGTTGCACTGGCTTTGCCCGAGTTGCAAACAGTGGGAAACGGTCCGACCGATTCAGGGCGTCGAGGCCGAGTAGTGCCGGCGGGGCACTCCGCAGCTGACCACGTTTTATTGCGTATACAACCACACACTGACAGACAGGTTAATCACGTTGCCGGATTCAATGGAACAGCGAATTATCGTAGCACTGGACTTCGCAACCGAGTCGGCGGCGCTGGCTCTGGTGGACCAGCTCGACCCGGCCCTGTGCCGGCTCAAAGTGGGCAAGGAACTGTTTACACGACTCGGGCCGGATTTCGTGCGTGGCTTGCAGGACCGCGGCTTTGACGTCTTTCTCGATCTCAAATTCCACGATATACCCAACACCGCGTCGGCGGCGGTTGCTGCGGCTGCGGACCTGGGCGTATGGATGGTGAACGTTCACGCCTCTGGCGGTGAAGCAATGATGACTCGTTGCCGCGAGCGTCTCGAGACTTACGGCAAGGATCGCCCCTGGCTGATTGCCGTGACGGTGCTGACCAGCATGACGCAAGCGGATTTCGCGGCTATCGGGCTTAACGGCACGCCCGGCGAACAGGTGTCGCGCCTGGCGGGCCTGACCCGCGCCTGCGGGCTGGATGGAGTGGTGTGCTCGGCTCAGGAGGCGACCATGCTCAAGCGGACCCAGGGTCGGGATTTCTGCCTGGTGACCCCGGGCATCCGTCCCAAAGACGCGGATCGCGGCGACCAGCAGCGCGTGATGACGCCTCCTGAGGCAATCGCCGCCGGCAGTGACTTTCTGGTGATAGGACGACC
>JAWVWU010000112.1:0-6892 GCA_033723595.1 Marinobacter sp.
GTTGATCGCGATCAACCGGGATTCGACGTCGGTGACCTGGTCGACGCCGTCCCGGACCGCTTCTGCCTGTTTGCGAGTGTGTCCGTAACCGCTGTGAAATACGATTGCTACAGATGTCATGTGTGCTTCCTTAAAAACCGGATTGAAAGAGGGCTGCCAGGGTAGCTCGGGCGTTGAGGATGGGCTTGGGATGTGACGGAATCCGCAGCCACCGGGGCAGACGCTTTTCATGTTAGGGAGTCCAGGCTGCGGTAAAAGGTTGCATATTTGATCTTTATTGATCGCAATTTTGTTTTCCCGGATGTTCTGACGCCGTCGACAGGCTGTTCGGCCGTGACACCGCGCGCGCTGCGTCGGTGATCGTCACGACAGTGCGTTGCCGGGATGAACGCCTGTTGCAGGCACTTTGGTCATTGCTCAGAGCGACTGGTAAACTGCAACGCGCCGTTACTGCGAGTGTGACTCCATGACCCTGATCAGCCTGACCGGTTTGTTCTGTTACGACCCGCCTGCAACCCCGGGACGTTCCCTGTGACCTATCTGGACAACCTCAGCTTCGCGCTGTCAGTGACGGCGCCGATCTTTATCGTGATGGCAGCAGGCTGGGTGCTGCGTCGGATCAACATGATCGATGGCGGTTTTGTCGAAACGGCGTCGCAACTGGTGTTCAAGGTGGCACTGCCGACCCTGATCTTTTTGAATCTGGCGCAGTTGGAAATTGCCACAGTGCTTGATCCCGGCCAGCTGTTATTCGGGCTGGGCGCCACGGTGGCCGGGTTTGTTCTGCTCTGGCTGGTCAGCGGCTGGCTGGGCATGGCACCGGCGGACCGGGGCGTGTTCGTGCAGGGCGCCTTCCGGGGCAACCTGGGCATTGTGGGCATTGCGGTCTGTGCCCAGCTTTATGGCGGCGAGGGCCTGGCGGTGGGGTCCGTGCTGCTGGCGGTGCTGACGTTCAGTTACAACGTGTTGTCGGTATATGCCCTCAGTGCCGCCGCCGGTGGCGCCACCCAGTGGCGGCAAATCTGGCTGGGGATTCTGCGAAATCCGCTGATCATCAGCATCGTGGCCGGAACCACCGTCGGTCTGTTGAAGCTGCCATTGCCGGGTTTGCTGGTGCAGAGTGGCGATTACTTCAGTGCCATGACGCTGCCACTGGCATTGCTGTGTGTTGGCGCTACCATCAACCGCCAGGCGTGGCGGACGGTGTCGCCGCTGGCGGTCTGGGCGGTGGCGCTGAAGTTACTGATCCTGCCGGCGGTCTACACCGGTATCGCCGTCGCTCTGGGCTTCAAGGGCCTGTTGCTGGGCACCCTGTTTGCCATGTTTGCTGCGCCAACGGCCACTGTCAGTTACATCATGGCCCGGGCTATGGGTCGCAATGCAGACCTGGCGGCCAGTCTGGTGGCGCTGTCCACCCTGCTGGCGCCGGTGACGCTGAGTCTGGGCATCTATCTGTTGGGGATATGGGGCCTGATCGCACACTGAGCCCGCCTGACCTTAACGCCCTGTCATTCACATCATTGGCCAAAATCGTATGATGGAAGCGATTGTTCAGCGAGGAGGAAAATCATGCCTGCTTTGAAATCGATGATACTGGGTGCTTTGTTGGCCGTGGCCCTGTCCGGCTGTGCCACGGTCGGTCACGATTTCGCGACCCAGAACGTGGACCAGATCCAGATTGGCCAGACCACCCGGGCCGACATCGAGCGGATGTTTGGCCAACCCTGGCGCACCGGACTGAAGGACGGTCAGCGCACCTGGACCTACGGCAAGTACCGCTGGTCTGCGTTCAGCGACGCCCAGACCACGGATCTGGTGGTGACGTTTGATAAAGACGGCAAAGTGGACTCCTACGTCTACAACACCACGGGCAATTGAAGGTCCTGAGACCGGGTCTGCGGGCCAGCTAGCGCACCAGGCGGGCGATCTCCGCCGGTGCCAGGTGCTCGAGCTGAGCGCCGCGGAACTGCCGGTTGATGAATCGCTCGGTTTCTTGCCGGATCGACAGTCGCTGGTCGGGTTTTTCCAGGTAGTCCATCGCCCGGAACAGGATGTAGCGAATAGTCATCTGGGAGATTTCGAGGATGACGCTGTCGGTTAGCCCGGAGACCAGTTTCCGGTCGACGATGTCCTCCGCCATCTCCTGCGCACTGGCATCAAGCTGGCTCTCCAGCGCCTGACGCAGCAACGGCGAGGCGCCATGCAGTTCCCGCACGGCGATGGTGGTGGCCGCCGGATTATCCAGAAAATAGGCATAGACGAAGGCCACGGTCTCGGTCACCGCCTGGTCGGAATTCTCGGCCATTCGACGCAGCTCCCGAACACCACTTTTCATCTCTTCGGCGACAAAAGCCAGCACCGACAGCCCGAATTCGTCCAGGTTACGGAAGTGTCGGTAGAAGGTGTTGGGATTCAGGCCGGCCTCCCGGGCCAGCTCGCGTAACCCCAGCGACGTCAGGCTCCGGCTCTGGGTGATCAGCGTCAGTGCTGCCTGGACCAGTTTCAGTTTGCCGCCGGTTAGCGCGCTCATGGGGACGTCCTGTTGTCAGTTGGGGCCAAACGGCGTTGGGCTGCCGGATAAAAGTATACAGATGTCTACGAGACGCGTATATCTGCCGTATACAAGTGTATACCTCAATACGGCAAGGAGCGGTTATGACCAGTCAGTCAGGCACTACCCAGTCAGCCATCAGCCAGTCAGCCATTACTCGGGCAAACATGACTCAGGCAGACATTGTCATCATCGGTACCGGGTTTTCCGGTCTGGGTATGGGGATCCGCCTCCGGGAAGCGGGCTACACCAACTTCGTGATTCTCGAGCAGAGCGACGACATCGGCGGCACCTGGCACGAGAACCACTACCCGGGCTGTGCCTGTGATGTGCAATCCGCGCTGTATTCGTTCTCTTTCGAGCCGAATCCTGACTGGTCGCGCATGTTCGCGCGCCAGGCGGAGATCAAGGCGTACCTGAAACACTGCGCGGAAAAGTACGGCCTGATGTCGCACATCCGCCTGAACACCGCCGTGGTGGGCGCTCACTATCAGTCGACCGAACAGCACTGGCGCATCGAGACCATGGTCTCCACCGAGCTCTGGCGCTATCGCCGGGACAAGGGCCTGAATCCGGGAGACGAGCTGGACCGCCACGACCCGGACCTGCCCACCGCCAGTCAGCTGGACACGCCGGTGCTTATTTCCGGCATGGGCGGTCTGAGTACGCCGGCCTATCCGGATATTCCCGGCGCGGATCGTTTCCAGGGCAAGCAATTTCACTCCCAGGACTGGGATCACGAGTATGACCTGACCGGTAAGCGTGTCGCCGTCATCGGCACCGGAGCGTCGGCGATCCAGTTTGTGCCGGAAGTCGCCAAAGCGGCCGGGCACCTGGATCTGTATCAGCGCACGCCGCCGTGGATCATGCCCAAACCGGATCGTGCCATCAGCGCCCCGGAGAAGGCTCTGTTCCGACGCGTACCGTCGGCCCAGGCGCTGTTGCGCAACCGTATCTATTGGCAGCTGGAAGCGCGGGTACTGGGGTTCGTATTGAATCCGCGGATTCTGAAACTGGGCGAGTTGCAGGCGCGTCGACACATTCGCCGTCAGATCAGCGATCCGGACCTGCGCCGCAAGGTGACCCCTGACTTTCACTTTGGCTGCAAGCGGGTGCTCATTAGCAACGACTACTATCCGGCGCTGGCGCAGGACAACGTCGACGTGCTGACCGACGGCATCCGGGAAATACGGGCCCACAGTATCGTCGACGGCGAGGGTGTGGAGCGACCGGTCGATTGCCTGATCTACGGCACCGGCTTCAAGGCCCAGGAGCCGATCCCGCGTGGCATGGTGTTCGGTCGTGACGGCGTTGATCTGCTGGATGCCTGGCAGGCCGGAGCGGAAGCCTACAAGGGCACCACGGTGGCCGGATTTCCCAATTTCTTTTTGTTGATGGGACCGAACACCGGCCTCGGTCACAGCTCCATGGTCTATATGATCGAGTCCCAGGTGCAGTACGTGCTGGCCGCGTTGCGCAAAATGCAGCGCCGCAGCTGGCAGACCGTTGAGGTCAGGGCGGACGCCCAGAGCCGCTACAACGCGTCAATCCATGCCAAACTGGGGGACTCGGTCTGGCAGAGCGGCTGCAAGAGCTGGTATGTCAACGAGCATGGCCGTAACACCACGCTCTGGCCGGGCTTTACCTGGCAGTTCCGCCAGCAGACCCGTCAGTTCGATGACCGGCAGTATCATTGCGAGGCCACCGTGGCAGAGGTGCCGGCATCAACGGCTCCGGAGGTCTCGCTGGCCACGGGTTCCTGACGGTCGTGACTTGCCGCGTCGCGGTATTTTGTCCGGCCCGGGCCCTGGTTTGGCCGAGCTGGCGGGGCGGCGACCGGTCAGGTTGCTGGCTTCTTCGGTCTTGCTGGAACTGGCGACCATACCGTTGATACGATCCATCTCGGAGCGACTCAGGGGCCGCCACTGCCCGGCCTTGAGGCCGTCAAGGCGGATGTTCATCACCCGCACCCGTTTGAGTCGGACCACCTCGTAGCCGAGGGCTTCGGTCATCCGGCGGATTTGCCGGTTCAGACCCTGGGTCAGGATGATGTTGAACGAGACCGGCGAGGTCTGGTGCACCTGGCAGGGCTGGGTCACGGTATCAAGAATGGGCACGCCCGCCGCCATGCGCTGGACAAACTCGCTGCCGAATGCGCGGTCTACCGTGACATTGTATTCCTTTTCATGGGCGTTGCCGGCGCGCAGGATCTTATTGACGATGTCGCCGTCGTTGGTCAGCAGGATCAGTCCTTCGGACGGTTTATCGAGACGGCCGATCGGGAAGATCCGTCCGCCGGGGTACCTGACCGCATCGACGATGTTGCCGGCAACGGCCGGATCCGTGGTGCAGGTAATGCCGACCGGCTTGTGGTAGGCCAGATAAACGGCCTCGGGCCTGGCCCGCAGCGGTTTGCCCCGCACCAGGACCTGATCGTCGGGCCCGACCCGAACCCCCATTTCTGCCGGCTGGCCGTTAACCAGCACCTGACCGTCGGCAATCAGCCGATCCGCTTCCCGGCGGGAGCATAGCCCGGTTTCACTGATGTACTTATTGAGACGGGTGCCTTCGCCGGCTGTCGTCATACTGGCCTCAGGTCTTGCGCTCACTCAGCGGTGGCGGTGTGTACTGGTAAACCCAGGTCTCTGTCAGCGGCTGGTCGTCCAGCTTGAGGTAGACCCTCAGGTCAATGGCTTCCTCGGATTCGTCGGGGACCAGGTCGAACATGGCCCGATAGCCGTTGATCGCATGCAGTGGCCGCGCCGAGGTGATCTCGACCCTGCCGCGGCTGGCTGTGATCACGGCCTCCACGTTGGCTTTCGGACCGAGCATGTCCAGCATGCCGCCGGCAAAGTCAATGGCAAAGCGCCATGAAAAATAGCGCCGGTCCTTGCCAACCACGCCGCCAAGCCCGGTACGGGTGGCCTGTGTCGTCGCCAACTGATAGGGCGACTCGGGCATGGTTTCGCCCCAGTTCAGACGGTAGGACACCAGGTGCTCCTGACCGGGCACCAGCGGCTTATCGGGATTCCAGAAAGCCACGATGTTATCAAAGGTTTCATCCCGGGTGGGGATTTCCACCAGCATCACCGCACCTTTGCCCCAGTCGCCGGCGGGTTCGACCCAGACGCTTGGTCGTTTGTCATAGAACACGCCGTCGTCCTGGTAATGGTCGAAGTTCCGATCCCGCTGCAGCAGCCCGAAGCCCCGGGGGTTCTCGTCGAGAAAGCTGTTGACCCGCAGGTGCCGCGGATTGCACAGGGGCCGCCAGATCCATTCGCCCGCGCCGGTCCACAGAGCGAGACCGTCCGAATCGTGAATTTCCGGACGCCAGTCGTGATCCACGCGGTGATTGTTCTCGCCAACCTGGTACATGCTGGTCAGCGGGGCAATGCCGAGTCGTTCGATGGCCTTGCGCGGGTAGAGCGCGGCACTGATGTCCATGACCATATTGCGGCCGGGATAGATATCGAACGCATAGGCGCCGGTGGTGCTGGGCGAGTCCAGCAGGGCATAGACCGTCATTTTGCTGCTGCCGGTGTCGGGCTTTTCCAGCCAGAACGCGGTGAAGGTCGGGAATTCCTCATCCCGGTTCATGCCGGTGTCGATGGCCAGCCCCCGGGCCGACATGCCGTACTGCATCTCGTCTCCGACGGCACGGAAGTAACTGGCGCCGAGGAAGGCGGCCAGATCCAGCTTGAAGTTGGTGTGGAACTGCAGCCGGAAGCCGGCGTAGCCCAGATCATCCGGCAAATCGCCCAGCGGCTGCTTGCCGCTGTATTTGAAGTAGTCGCGATCATAGGCGAGTTCGCGCGCGGTACCGTCGACCACTTCGTAAATCTGCACCGGTCGCTGGAAATACAGCCCCAGGTGGAACAGCTGCGCGTGAAACGCCATGCCGGGCTCCTGCCAGAGCGATTTATCGGGCCGGAACTGGATCGCCTGGTAGTCGTCCCAGGACAGCGAGCGCAGCGACGCCGGCAGTTCGCCCTGGTGATCCTGATAGGGCTTTGAGGCCAGCGTCCGGGCGTGGCCCTTGAGCCAGGCGTAGTCAAAATGCCTGGCCTCGCCGACGGTTTTGCCCTGTGCCAGCCGGCTGACCAGCATCGCCGGTACGGGCAGGCCGTAGAGGCTCAGCGCCGCGGCCATTTTGAGTACTGAACGTCGATCCATAGCGTTATCGTCCTGTTGTCAGAGGGGCCATTGAAAGACCGGCACGAGCCGTGCCGGTCAACCGGTCTGACCGTCGGTTTCGTCCATCGCGGACAGTATGCTTAATCGCCGGCCCCAGACGCTGTCCGGCGCCGCCCGCCAGGCGGCAGTGTGCAGCCAGGCCAGTGA
>JAWVWU010000113.1:0-6880 GCA_033723595.1 Marinobacter sp.
TCGGCTTACACGGAGGCCTGGCGGCGGGGCGATATGCAGGCAGCCTGGCATCACGTGAAAGACAGCCTGCCCGGGTCCGAGGCCGGCGCGGCCAGCGCCCCTCAAACACTTCATCTGGCGTTGTGTGGCCGGTTCATGCAAGCCATGTTCGAGCGGTATTTCCTGATTATCTTCTGGTACGTGATTGGCGGCATCGGCGTTGCGATTCTGGTACGAGGTGTTCTGGCACTCCGTGATCAATGGCCGCAAGTGCAGGCCCGGCGCGGATTTGCCGCGGCGGCGGATGTTCTTGCCTGGGCGCCGGTCAGGTTGTTGTCTCTGTCGTTCGGATTGGCGGGTGACCTGGCGGGCTGGCTCAAGGAGGGCTGGGTCGGCGTCCTGTCGTGGTCATTCCGCCCACAGACCGTGCTGATGAACGCCGCGGATGCCGCACTCACCGGCTATGCACTGGAGCCTGAACGCTTCGCGCAGCTTCACCCTGACGACTGGCTCGACTTTGGCGACCGCAGCCTGACCGCCATCCGGGATCTGCTCAACCGAAGCATGTTCGTCTGGATCGGGGGACTGGCCTTGCTGGTCATTGCCGGCACTCTGGGCTGACCCTGACTGCTATCCGCCGCTCGGAAAACCGCCTGCCGCACAGGGGCTTTACAACGGACGTCACAAACTGACTCAAGTTTTCGGGGAAATGCCCGATAAATCAGGTATAAAGCTGTCGTACAGGACGCCCGGCAAGACCTTCCATTCCTGCTCCTGGGAGCCACTACTTGAAAACATTCATATACCCTGCAGTTGCGTTGATGAACCGGCTGCCCATGTTCTACAAGTTCAGCCTCATCAGTGTGCTTTTCCTGCTGCCCATCGTTGGCCTGTCGTCACTGGTCATCAGCGAACTGAACCACTCTGTTACCACCATTACCCGGAGTGTTGAGGGGCTCGAACGGCTGCGTGATGTCAACCGCCTGCTGGATAGCGCTCTGCAATACCGGGATTATCAGGCTCCGGGCAAACTCAAAGAGGAAGCCGATGTGCTCGCCAGGGCGGCGAATGCTCGCGATGAAATTGACCGTCTGCTCAATGCCCTGGTGGGGCTGGACAATTCCTTTGATACCAACAATAACTGGCGCGATCTGGTCAAGGCGCTCCAGACGGACTGGGAGAAGCTGAAGTCCGACGATCTTTACCAGCAGACCATGGACCCGCAGTTCAAGTACTACCAGGAATTTGTGCAGAAGGTGCGCGCCCTGATGACCGCGACCGCACAGATTTCCGGGCTGGCCCAGGATCCCTCGCGTCAAAACCAGTTGCTGCTCGAACTGGGCATGACGTCGTTGCCCGATGCCCGCAGCCTGATCGGTCAGGCTCGGTCCTTCGGTATTTTTGCGCTGCTTGAGGGCCAACTGGGGTATGCGTTGGGTGACAAGACCAACGAGATATACGACCGCCTCACCAATCTGAATGCGCAGTTGCAGCCGGCGCTGACGGTGGCGGTCAGCAGTTCCGGGGCGCTCGCACAGCAAGCCGGTGCAAGCGTTGACCAGGTCGCTGCCAGTTTGATCAAGGTCCGCGACCTGCTCGATGCCAACATCGTCACCCCCATGCGGCTTGATATGCCCTGGGCCGATTACGACGCCGGGATCAGCCGGGAAATTGGTCCGTTGGACACACTGAACACAACGGTGTTCAACGTGATCAGTGACAATCTGGCTGGACGCCTGGCCACAGAAAAGACTCAGCGAACCCTGATCTTTGTATCACTGCTGGTTGTTCTGGCGGTGGTTGTCTACCTGTACATCGGCTTTTTTGTGTCCGTGCGTACCGCTATTCGCTCCTTCAGTGTGGCAGCCCGGGAGGTCGCGGCCGGGGACATGTCTGTCCGCATTAATCTTCGCAACCGCGATGAGCTGGGCGCGCTCACCGACGAATTCAACAACATGACCAGCAAAATGGCCGAGCTGATCCGCTCGGTGGGCGCCACCACGCAGGAAGTCGATCAGCAGGCCAGCCGGGTCAATGAAACCGCCACATCAAATCGTGATGCCGTGGCGCGCCAGATGGACGAAACCCATCAGATCACGGATGCGATGTCCCAGATGGTGGACACCGTGCAGGAAGTGTCAGAGAGCGCACACAGGGTGGCTGATTCCGCAGGGCAGGCCGAGCAGGATGCCGATCGGGGGCGACAGGTGGTTGCGGAAACGGTGGCGACTATCGACCGGCTGTCCACAGAAATTAACGGCGCAGTCGAGGTTATCAACCGGGTCAGCGCGGACAGCAGCAGTATCAGCCAGGTGCTGGTCGAGATAAAGGCCATTGCTGAGCAAACCAATCTGCTGGCCCTGAATGCGGCGATTGAGGCCGCCCGTGCGGGTGAGCAGGGGCGGGGCTTTGCGGTGGTTGCGGATGAGGTGCGGTCGCTGTCGCAACGTACCCACAAATCCACCGAGGAGATCGAGAGCATGATTTCCCGCCTGCAAAGCGGTGTGAAAGACGCCGTCACCGCCATGACCAACAGTCACGAGGTCACCCAGACGACTGTCACCAGGTCCTCGGATGTAACCGAGGCCCTCGACCGGATCGCCACTGGCATATCCACGATTGTCGACATGAGTCACCAGATTGCCCAGGCAGCAGAAGAGCAGTCAGCCGTGGCCAAAAACGTGAACGTCAACGTTGCCCAGATCAGCGAGCTCGGTCAGGCCACCGCCGGTGATGCCGAGCAGACGCTGGCGGCCGCTCGTGAAATGTCCGACCTGACGGCTTCCCTGCAGCGGCTGGTGGAGGCGTTTCGGGTCTGACAGGCATCAGCTGCGAGTCTGTTCCCAGAGCACTTCCTGAGCGCCGTCCCGTCTCGCCAGGACCCGTGCGATCACAAACAGCAGGTCGGAGAGCCGGTTGAGGTAGTGTCGTGAGCCGGTGTTGATCGAGTCTTCATGGCCCAGTGCGACGACCACCCGCTCGGCGCGACGGCAAACTGCGCGAGCCATATGACAATGGGCCGCGGCCAGCGAGCCACCCGGCAGGATAAAGTTTTTCAGCGGTGGCAACGACTCGTTGTACAGGTCCAGTGTTTGCTCGAGCCATTCGATATGGTCGGCCCCGATGACCTGACTGCCGGGAATGGCGAACTCGCCACCCAGGTCAAAGAGGTGGTGCTGAATCCGCCGGAACACCTGAACCAGCGAGTCTTCCGGCGCGAGGTGTTCGATCAGAATACCAATGTGGCAGTTGAGCTCATCCGCGGAGCCCATGGCGTCGACCCGCTGCGCGTTCTTCGCGATCCGGCTGCCATCGGCGAGTCCGGTGGACCCATCGTCTCCGGTTTTGGTGTAGATTTTCGACAGGCGGTGGCCCATGGCTTGTTGCTCCTGGTTCGGTTGGGGGTTAAAACGGTGCCGGGCGATGGCAGCCGACAAACCGGTCTGCTCACTCCGGTTCCAGGTCTTTTACCCAATTAGTCAGCTCGCGGTTCACTCTGGCGCTCAAATTCAGTGCCTCACAGCGTGTTGCCACAAAGCCGTTGATGAAGTCGATTTCGGTTTTTCGGCGATGCCGTATATCCGCCCGCATCGAGGAAGTGTTCGATGCCGTGGCCCGAGCCACCGTTTCAATACGATCCCGTAACGCGTCCGATGAAGTTGCGGGCAGACCTTCATGACGCATCAGTGCCAGCAATTCGCGGCAAAGGGTATCGATGCGTTCCTGGTAGAAGGGGTGGTCGAGAATGTCACCGTTGGGGCAGTCAAGAATGGCCGTGAACGGATTGATGCCAGCGTTAATGACCAGTTTCTGCCAGAGTCGTGGTTCGATCATCGGCTCGGCGTGAATGCGGAGCCCGCTGGCCTGCAGGTAGCGGACCACCTCGGCGAGCACCGCAGACCCGGCGTCATTGAGCGCGCCGACCCAGGTATCGCCGGTACCTGCGTGGGTCAGCGTATCCGAATCAGCTCGATTGGCGCCCTCGGTGGTGGACGCGGCCAGAACAGGGTAGTCCGGGAACCGGTCACACACCGTCTGCTGGCTTCCCAGGCCATTCTGGAACAGCACCAGTGGCGTTGACGCCGGCACCCGGTGTCGCAGTGATTCGATTGCCCCGGGTGCGTCCTGCGCCTTGGTGGTGACCAGTATCAGGTCGGCGTGAGTAAGATCAGTGGCCGCAGTCGCCCAGGGCAGGGCGATGCGACGGGCGGGCCCGGTCATCGGTTGAAACTGGAAATGGCAACGGGTTCCGGCGGGGGCAGAGCGGGGCACCAGAGTCACTGAGCCGTCCGGCAGCAAGGCACCCCAGAGCCGGCCCAGTGAGCCCGCCCCCAGAATCAGGCTGTGAGCTCCGATCGGTGGTGACGGGTGTCTGCTCATGGCGTTACATGGCCTCGATGGCGCTGCGCTGTTCGCTCAGGCGGCGCTGGCTGCTTTGGGCATCGCTCAGTTTTTCCTGCTCTTTTTCCACCACGTCGGCCGGTGCCCGGGCAGTAAACTTCTCGTTGCCAAGCTTGCTTTGCAACCGTGCAATCTCCTTGTCGAGACGATCCAGTTCCTTGTCCAGACGGGCCATTTCCGCGGCCTTGTCGATGAGCCCGGCCATCGGAACCAGCACCTCGGTGTCGCCAACCAGTTGGGTGGCGGACATGGGCGCCTCGCCACCGTCGAACCACTCCAGGCTCTCGAGCTTGGCCAGTGAGCTGAGGAACTGACGATTTTCCCGCATCCGGCGCTGTTCTTCCAAGTTATCGCCGCGGAGCAGGACCGGAATTTTTTTGGCCGGCGAGATGTTCATCTCGCCGCGAATGTTGCGCACGGCGACAATGACATCCTTGAGCCACTCGAGGTCTGCGATGGCTGCCTGGTCTTCCCGTTCACTTGCCGGCATCGGGTAGGGCTGAAGCATGATGCTGTCCCCCGACTTGCCGGCCAGTGGCGCAATCCGCTGCCAGATTTCCTCGGTAATGAACGGCATGATCGGATGCGCCAATCGCAACACGGTTTCCAGCACACGAACCAGGGTGCGGCGCGTACCGCGCTTGGCCTCAACGCTGGCCTGATCGTCGCTCAGTGCCGGCTTGGAGAGTTCCAGATACCAGTCGCAATACTCGTTCCAGATAAACTCATACAGCGCGTAGGCGGCCAGGTCGAAGCGATACTGGTCCAGGTGCCTGATCACAGCACGTTCGCATTGCTGCAGTTTGCTGATGATCCAGCGGTCTGCCAGGGACAGCTCAACCGGCTCATTGCCGGCGCCGCAGTCTTCACCTTCGGTGTTCATTAGCACGTAGCGGGCCGCGTTCCAGAGCTTGTTGCAGAAGTTGCGGTAGCCTTCGAGACGCTTCATGTCCCAGTTGATGTCGCGGCCAGTGGAAGCGAGCGCGGTCAGGGTAAAACGCAGCGCGTCGGTGCCGTGAGGCGCGATGCCGTCGGGAAATTCCTTGCGGGTGCGCTTGCCGATTTTCTCGGCCAGTTGCGGTTGCATCATGTTGCCGGTGCGCTTGTCCATCAGCGCGTCCAGGCTGATGCCATCAATCATGTCCAGCGGGTCCAGCACGTTGCCCTTTGACTTGGACATTTTCTGACCCTGCTCGTCCCGGATCAGACCGGTGACATAGACCGTTTTGAACGGCACCTGGGGCGTGCCGTCCTCATTCTTCATGAAGTGCATGGTCATCATGATCATCCGGGCAACCCAGAAGAAAATAATGTCAAAGCCGGTGACCAGAACGTCTGTCGGATGGAACGTTTTCAAGCGTTCGGTGATTTCAGGCCAGCCCAGGGTGCCAAAGGTCCAGAGCGCAGAGCTGAACCAGGTGTCCAGGACGTCGTTGTCCTGGTTCAGTTCGAGATCGGCAGCCAGGTTGTATTTGTCCCGAACCGCGGCTTCGTCACGTCCCACATAGATATTGCCGTCGGCGTCATACCAGGCCGGAATCCGATGCCCCCACCAGAGCTGGCGGGAAATGCACCAGTCCTGGATATCGCGCATCCAGGAGAAATACATGTTCTCGTACTGCTTTGGCACGAACTGGATGCGACCGTCCTCGACCGCTTCAATCGCCGGTTTGGCCAGCGTTTTGGCGTCGGCGAACCATTGGTCCGTCAGCATTGGTTCAATGATCAATCCGGAGCGGTCACCCCGGGGAACGCTGAGCACGTGATCCTCGACCTGATGCAGCAGGCCGGCCTGGTCCAGGTCTGCCACGATGGATTTGCGCGCCTCTTCCCGGGTCTGTCCTGCGTAGGCTGCCGGCAGGTGGATCGTCAGGTCCGGATGAACGGAACCGTCGCTGTTGAAGACCTCCGCGGTTTCCCGAATGTCGGCATCCGGCGTCAGCACGTTAATCATCAACAGCTGGTTGCGCTTGCCGACCGCGTAGTCGTTGAAGTCGTGTGCCGGCGTAATCTTGACGCAGCCGCTGCCTTTTTCCGGATCGGCATGTTCGTCCGCAATGATCGGGATCTTCCGGTTGACCAAAGGCAGCATGATGCTCTGGCCAATCAGGTGCTGATAGCGCTCATCATCCGGATGCACGGCCACGGCGGTATCACCGAGCATGGTTTCAGGACGGGTTGTGGCGACGACCAGGTAATCCAGACCGTCGCGAGTCCGGGCGCCGTCGGCCAGTGGGTAGCGCAGATGCCAGAAATGCCCTTTCTCTTCCTTGTTTTCCACCTCCAGGTCGGAAATGGCGGTGTGGAGCTTGGGATCCCAGTTGACCAGGCGTTTGCCACGATAGATCAGGCCCTCATCGAAGAGTCTGATGAACACTTCCTGAACGGCCCGGTAAAAGCCGTCGTCCATGGTGAAGCGTTCGTGGTCCCAATCCACGGAGTTGCCAAGACGGCGCATCTGACTGGTGATGGTGCCGCCGGACTGTTCTTTCCACTGCCA
>JAWVWU010000114.1:0-6856 GCA_033723595.1 Marinobacter sp.
ACCGGTCAGGCGGACCCATTCATCACGGGTTTCGGGCTCATCCATGATAAACCAGGGTTCGTAGGCCTCCATCACGGTGCGCGCCTGATGCGCGAGAATACCGGACAGCACGATGTCCCCGCCGTCGACGACCTTGCCGGCGAGTTTCGACGCCAGGCTGATCAGCGGTTGCGCCAGAATGTTGGCCAGCATGACCTCCGCCCGGGTGTCGGGTTCCTGACCGGGCAGGTACAGGTCAATCTGGTCGTCCGGCACCGCATTGCGGCGGGCGTTTTCGCGGCTGGCTTCCAGGGCCTGGGCATCGGTGTCGACCCCGATAACGTGGGTGGCGCCGAGCAGCAGGGCGGCCAGACCCAGGATGCCCGAGCCGCAGCCGTAGTCAATGATCTGCTTGCCGGCTATGGCGTGGCCGTCCAACCACTCCAGGCACAGGGCCGTGGTGGGGTGGGTGCCGGTACCAAAGGCAAGGCCGGGGTCCAGCAACAGGTTGGCGGCATCGGGGTCCGGCGCATCGTGCCAGCTTGGCACGATCCAGAGGCGTTCACCGAACCGCAGCGGCGTGAAGTCGTCCATCCAGGAGCGGACCCAGTCCTTGTCCTCGACCAGTGTGACGTCGATGTCGGGCAACGATTGCTGGGTCTGCTGGTGCCAGGCGCTGCGCAGGTCGCCGGTCAGTTGCTCGATATCCCGCGTAGAGTCGAACAGTCCGGTGACGCTGGTCTGGTGCCAGAGCGGAGTAGTGCCCGGATCCGGCTCATACAGCGGCTGATCGGCCGCATCCGCCATGGAGACCGCGTCGGCCCCCATATCCATGAGAAGATCCTCCAGCTGGTCTGCGGTCTCGGGGTCCGCCGGAATCTGAAGCTGTATCCACGGCATTCATTGACCCCGCAGCAATTTTTCAAGGTAATGAATGGTGAACTCGACCTGTTTGAAACCACCGTCACGAATCAGGTCACGGTGCAGGGGCTGGTTGGTCTTTATGCCCTCCACGACCAGTTCATCCAGGGCATTTTTCATGCGGCGACGAGCAATTTCGCGGTCGTCGCCCCAGGTGATCAGCTTGCCGATCAGGGAGTCATAATAGGGCGGAACCGTGTAGCCGTTGTACAGGTGTGAGTCCACCCGGACCCCGTTGCCGCCCGGCGCATGGAAGTGCTTGACCTTGCCCGGGCTCGGCGCGAAGGTTTTCGGATCCTCGGCGTTGATGCGGCACTCCATGGCGTGACCGGAAATGACGATGTCACTCTGGGCGTACTGCAGCGGCATGCCGCTGGCAATGCGCAGCTGCTCGCGCACGATATCCACGCCGGTCACCATCTCGGATACCGGGTGTTCCACCTGGACCCGTGTGTTCATTTCAATGAAGTAGAAGTGGCCGTCCTGGTACAGGAACTCGAACGTTCCCGCCCCCACATAGCCGATTTCCTTGCAGGCATCAACGCACGCCTTGAGGGTTTTCTTGCGCGCCTTGGGATCAATATTCGGTGCCGGTGCTTCTTCGAGCACCTTCTGGTGCCGGCGCTGCATGGAACAGTCGCGGTCGCCGAGGTGAATTACGTTGCCGTGGGTATCTGCCAGCACCTGAACTTCCACATGCCGCGGGCGCTCCAGGTACTTTTCAAGGTACACGGTCTCGTCGCCGAAGGCATTGCGGGCCTCGGACTGGGTAATCTGGATGCTCTTGAGCAGGGACGCCTCGGAATGCACTACCTGCATCCCCCGGCCACCGCCGCCGGATGCGGCTTTGATGATGACCGGATAGCCGATTTTACGGGCAATCTCCAGGGTGCGCTGGTCGTTGTCGTCAATCGGTCCGTCCGAACCGGGAACGGTGGGGACGCCGGCCTTGATCATCGAATTGATGGCCGCCACCTTGTTGCCCATCAGGCGAATGACTTTGGCGGAGGGGCCGATGAACCGGAAGCCGCTTTTCTCGACCTGCTCGGCAAAGTCGGCGTTTTCTGCCAGAAACCCGTATCCGGGATGAATGGCGACGGAGTCGGTGACTTCTGCGGCACTGATGATCGCCGGGACATTCAGGTAGCTGTCCGTGGCGCTGTTGGGTCCGATACAGACTGACTCGTCGGCCAGCCTGACGTGCATCAGTTCGCGGTCGACCTTGGAATGGACGGCGACGGTTCGAATGCCGAGCTCCTTGCAGGCACGCAGTATCCGAAGCGCAATTTCGCCGCGGTTTGCTATCAGCACTTTCTCAATCATGGCCATGGGTCGCCTACGCTATCAGGTGATGATGTAAAGGGGCTGGTCGAACTCGACCGGCTGACCGTTCTCTACCAGAATTTCCGAGACCGTGCCGCTCTTGTCGGCCTCGATCTGGTTCATCATTTTCATCGCTTCGACGATGCAGATGACATCGCCGGCCTTGACGCTCTGCCCGACTTCCACGAAGGCCTTGGCCGTGGGTGACGGAGCTTCGTAGAACGTACCGACCATGGGCGATTTCACCACGTGACCACGGGCAGCCGGATCGGCCGGTGCGTCGGCGGCCGACTCACCGGCAGCGGTGGGTGCCGGCGCGGGTGCCGGAGCCGACTGCTGGGGCTGAGCGTAATGCATCATCATGCCACCCGACGGCTGCTCACGGCGTCGGGAGATTCTGACGGAGTCATCTCCCTCCCGGATTTCCAGCTCCTCGACGTCTGATTCCTCAATCAGCTCAATCAGCTTTTTGATCTTGCGAATGTCCATAGGTCAGTCCCGTTAGTCTGTGTTCAGTGGATTCGGGTCAATGCTGCCTGCAGTGCCAGGTCGTAACCGGTGCTGCCCAGGCCGCAGATAACGCCTTGGGCGATATCGGAAAAATACGAGTGATGCCGGAATGGTTCCCGGGCGAACACGTTGGAAAGGTGTACTTCGATAAACGGTATACCGGACGCCAGCAGCGCGTCGCGCAGTGCGACACTGGTGTGGGTGAATGCGGCCGGATTGATCAGGATAAAGTCCACCTGCTCGGCCCGGGCTTCGTGGATCCGTTCAATCAATTCGTATTCCGCATTGGATTGCAGGTGGAGCAGGTGGTGCCCCTGGCCAGCCGCCTGTTGGTGCAGCCGGTCGTTGATGTCGGCCAGGGTTTCATGGCCGTAGACGTCGGGTTCCCTGACGCCGAGAAGATTCAGGTTGGGGCCATGAAGGACCAGAATCGTGGCCATGGGTTACTCGCGCCTTTTTGATGTTTAAAACAGGATCGCCGAAATTAACGACATTTTCCAGTCATGGTGCGGGTAACCGGGCTGCGATTCAAACCTTTTTGACAATCGGCGCCGGTTCCCTGCGCACTGACCACGTATTGTCAGCAAGCATAGCAGCGGAGTCCATAAGACGTTGGTTTCATAGCATGCGGTGTACAGGGCGGGTCGCCGGGAACGACCCCGGGGGGCGGCCGACCGGTCGGGTCGGCCGCAGACCAATCAGTCGTCGCCGGAGAGGACGCAGTTCCGCCCCTGTTCCTTGGCCTGGTAGAGCGCCCGGTCGGCACGTTCGCACAGGGACTGGGAGGTCTCCCCCTGCCAGCTGGCGATGCCGCCGCTGAAGGTGACATTGAACTCGCGGTCACCGGCGGGTTGCTGCAGTTCCGCGAAACGCTCGCGAATCTCGTTGAGCACGGTCCGGGCGTCGCTCTCGCGGGTATCGGGAAGGATGATGGCGAATTCCTCGCCGCCGTAGCGACCGATGTGGTCGGATTTGCGCAGGCGCTGCTTGAGGAACATCGACAGGCTTCGCAAGACCCGGTCGCCAATGGGGTGACCAAAGGTGTCGTTCACCTTCTTGAAATAATCGATGTCGAGCATGGCAAAGCACAGGTCGTGTCCCTTCTGGCGCGCCTTGACAATTTCCTGGTCCAGCAGATAGAGGGTATGGGTGTGGTTGTATAGACCGGTGAGGCTGTCGCGAATCATCAGTGCCAGCAGTGATCGCGCCCGCCGTCCCCGGTTGTGAATGGTGGCGATCAGGTGTTTGGGATCGATGGGCTTGGTCAGGAAGTCATCGCCGCCGAGGCTCATGGCGTGCAACTGTTTGCCTACATCGTCCTCGGCCGACAGGTAGATAATGGGAACGCTGTGGTAGCGGTCCTGCTGTCGAATTACGCGGGCAATCTCCATGCCGGTGCAGCCGGGCATGTACATGTCGAGGATGATGATTTCCGGCGCGAAGGCGTCCAGCGCCTTAATGATCTGCATGGGGTCGGTGATGATATGAGCCGTCAGTCCGGCCTTTTTCAGCACGGTCTCCATGAACTTGGCCTGGGCACGCGAGTCGTCCAGCACCAATACCCGGTAAGGTTCGACATTGTTTCCGTGGGTGTAGGTCTCGATTTTTTCGATCAGTTGCCCAGGGTCCACGGCCGGGTAGAAAAATTCCTCGCCCCCACAGCGAGAGGCCCGCAGGCGGGTTTCAATGGTGCCGTCCTCGTCACTCATGAACACAATCGGAATCGGGGTGTCGTGTCGGGTCTGGAGCCGCTCGACGGTGGCAATGCCTTCGTTGATGTCGCCGCCGAAATTCACATCCATCAGGATGGTTTCCGGCTTGTGCAGTGAGCAGGCGTCGGTCAGTGCATCGGGATTGTCGAACGCTGACGCCCGGAACCCGAAGAATTCGAGTTGCTTGATCAGTCGTCCGGCCATCTCGGTATTGCTCAGGGCGATGTAGACCGGTGTTCGCCGGAAGGTCCGGGGCGCGTCGTCGCAGGTCTGGTCGGTCCGGCGCAGGGTGCTCTGGCCAAGATCGTCAATGGCCTGTTGCAGGGTTTGTGTGAGTGCGGCCGAAACCGGTTCGCCCGGGGGCCAGTCGCTGAGGGTGTCGAGCAATGTCTGCCCGGCAATCGCGTGCTTGTCCATGTCGAAGCGCTGGGCGTACCGAACCAGTTTTTGCGTAGCGCTGACGAAATCGTCTCGGAATGAGGCGGCGTCTGCGGGCTGTTCGCGCAGTCGCTGCCAGGTGTCCAGAACGACCCGGGCCTGGGTCGTTACCCGCCGGGCAAAATGCTGCCTGAGCTTGTCCTTCTGGCTTTCGTCGTTCATGGAATCCTGGCCTGTTTTTTATCGGGGTTCTGGTCGCCGTTTCCGGTGCAGTGCGCGCCCGCCCGGACATGCGGTGTCATCCGGCGCGGCATGGGTCGGGGCGCGGCCTTGAATCACTTTAGCGCACACGAGCGGCTCTGAAGAGTCTATAGTGTTTACTGTTGTCGGCGTAGGTGACGCTGTGTAAATGTTTGTCAACTCTGTTTCCTGTGCGCTCGGCCGGTGGACGGAGCCGGCTATGTCCAAACCCTTGATGGAGGCGGGGCTGGGATGCAATACGCTTGGTGGCCAAAACAGCAGGGCATGATGACGCTGCGTGCGGTGTTGCTGCTTTTTACGGGCAGTCTGATCGCAGCGATGCTTGTGGTGCTGATGACCATCAGCTTTGACCGTTTCCGGAATTATATCGCGACTCAACTGGAGGGGCATGCACAGGATGCTGCGACTGCGGTCGGGTTATCACTTTCCAATGCAATTGACGGTCGTGACCCGGTGGCGTCGGCGTCACTGATTGATTCGGTGTTCGACAGTGGCCGGTACCTGAGTATTGAGTACCGCGATTACCGTGATCATCTGATTGCCGGGCGATCGGCGACGCTTGACTCGCTCCCGGTGCCCGGCTGGTTCATCCGGTTGGCGTCGCTGCCCGCCCCGGTTGGGGAGGCGGAGGTCATGCACGGCTGGCAGCGGCTCGGCAAGGTGAGGGTGGTCAGTGATCCCGGGCCGGCCTACCTCGACCTCTGGCGCACGACGCGAGCCGCCCTGGTCAGTGCGTTGCTGATTGGCGCTGTCACCCTGGGGCTTTTGTTATGGCTGTTGACCCGCTCATTGCGATCCCTGCGCGCGGTTGAGCGCCAGGCTAATGCGATTGGTCACCGGGATTTCCGCCAGCGTGTGCCGCTTGCCTCGACCCGGGAGCTGAACCAGGTGACCCGGTCGATGAACCAGATGGCGGACGACCTCGAGCAGCTGTTTGAGGGCCAGGCGAAGCTGATTCAGCACCTGCGGCGCCTGAACAATGAAGACGCATTGACCGGCCTCACCAGTCGCCGGGCTTTCGACCAACGCCTGAAAGTGGAGGTTGAGAGTCAGGAAACCGTGGCGGCGGGCGTCCTCATCCTGGTGCAGTTGGCAGGTTTTGCGGACGTAAACCAGCAGTACGGTCGGGACGATGCTGATTCGTTGCTCAAACGGCTGGCCGGACTGGTAAGCCAGTTTGTACTTGATCACGCCGGCGGGTTTGCCGGGCGCCGAACCGGGGCGGAGTTTGCGGTCTATCTGCCCGGCGCGGCCCTGGTCGATGCAATCCACTGGGCCCGGCGACTGGTCACCGACCTGGATGCGCTGTATGCCGACGCGGCGATGCCCCTGGCGGTGTCGGTTCACGCTGGGGTTGCGCCGGTTGCCGGCAGTCAGTCCATCAGCACTGTGTTTGCCGCCGCGGACGAGGCCCTTCGGCATGCGCAGGCGTCCGGGGGCAGCGGGTGTCGCAGTGCCGATGCGGCGCTGCCGAACCACCACGGTGCCGATGCCTGGCGCCACCGGATCACCCGGGCGCTTGACAACGAGTGGATTCAGCTCTGGCATCAGCCCCTGCTGCAGGCCGACGGTCAGGCTGTGGTCTACCGACTGGTTCACAGCCGGATACGGGTTGATGACGACTGGGTCCGGGGCGGCCTGTTTGTGCCGATGGCGGAAAGGTTCGGCCTGATGGCTCGCCTCGATCTGATGGTGGTTCAGCAACT
This sequence comes from Marinobacter sp., assembly GCA_033723595.1. GTDB lineage: Bacteria > Pseudomonadota > Gammaproteobacteria > Pseudomonadales > Oleiphilaceae > Marinobacter. The sequence continues at coordinate 6,791 of JAWVWU010000114.1, forward strand.
GATCCGCTGGCTCACCACGGATGCCGGAGTGCGTCTGGCCATGACGCTCGGCATTTCATCGATTGC
>JAWVWU010000115.1:0-6754 GCA_033723595.1 Marinobacter sp.
ACGCGGCGCCTTACTTGCGCCGCTTTTCCTCCATGCGGGACAGGAACTCCTGCATGATCAGGGTGTATAGCTCGCCACCGAGGAACCGGTCCTCCACGCCCTCATCAACGTTGGGGTTGTCGTTGACTTCGATGACCGCGACCCGGTTGCCGGCCTGCTTGATGTCCACACCGTACAGGCCGTTACCGATCAGGCGGGTGGCGTTCAAGGCGGCCTGGATGACATTCTTCGGCACTTCATAGGTGGGCAGGGTTTCAAAGCCGCCGCTGTCTACCTGCTGGTTATCGCCGTGCTGATAGATCTGCCAGTGGTCTTTCACCATGTAGTATTTGCAGGCGAAGATCGCACGACCGCCCAGCACGCCAATCCGCCAGTCATAGTCGGTGTAGAAGTATTCCTGGGCGAGCACCAGCGCCGATTGCTTGAACAGGGTCTTCAGTGCCTGACGAAGACTTTTTTCGTCCTCGGCCCGGATCACGCCGCGGGAAAACGCACCGTCAGGGATCTTGACCACCGCGGGAAAACCGAGGTGCTCGACCACCTGCTCTACCGAGTCTTTCTGATCCTTGGACAGAATCAGGGTTTTCGGCGTGGGTATCTTGTTGTTTTTCAGCAAGTCCGCAAGATACACCTTGTTGGTGCACCGTAGGATCGAGACCGGATCGTCAATCACCACCATACCCTCGGCCTCGGCTTTGCGGGCGAAGCGATAGGTATGATGATCAATGGCCGTGGTTTCGCGAATGAACAGGCCGTCGTATTCCGGCAGGCGCATGTAATCCCGCCGTGAAATCTGTTCAACGTTGATACCCAGTTTTTTCCCTGCTTTTTCGAAACGCGCCAGGGCGTCCTTGTCACTTGGCGGCAACTGCTCGTCCGGGTTGACCAGCATGGCCAGATCAAAGCGGAACTGCCGCCGCGACCGGGGCTTGCGCCAGACAATGCTGCTGAAGCGGTCGAGCGCCGTTGCGAAGGCGTCCTGCTCGCTGTCGCTGAGGTCCGCCGGCGAGGCCGGTTTCATGGATTCGATCTGCCAGGTCTTCCGGCGCCGGAAGACAATCTCCAGCACCGGACAGGGAAACCGATCGAACAAAGCCCGCGCGACGGGCTTCAGTTCCGGATGCTCGGTCTGGCCGAAGTAGGTGCGCACACGCACCTGGTGGGTCGCGTCACGCTCGTCATCACCCGGCTTCATGGCGGCGCCAGAGGCCTCAAGCCAGTCAATGACGCTGGTGTCCAAGTCTTCCAGCTCCAGTGAAAACAGGCCTTTACGACTCAGGTCATTCAGGGTGGTGACCGACGGCACGACGTTGTGGCCACGGGCTTCCGCCAGCAGCGAACAGTAGTAGCCACGACTCAGATAACGCGCGCTCTGACAGAGGTTGATCACCCGGACGCGACGCGAGGCCGGCGCTGAAAACTGCAGATACTGATCGAACGTCAGTACGTCCTCGCTCGGGTAAAAGGGCGCCCAGTCTTTGGCGCGGTCAACAACGATCAATAAGCGTGACATGAACAAGTGCCTCCATGAAGCTGAAATGGCCGATACCAATCGTTGGCGGGCGAGTCGTCAGACGGTGTTCAGCGTAAGCCGCGACAATACCGCGCGGGGCAGTACCGCACAATCACCCGGCTGTGCGTGATTTTACGCATGTCCGGCTGCTGTTCAGCGGCATCCCTCTCACCCATAATAGCAGCTGAATTTTTACGCTCGCTCAGGGTTTTAGCCAGTATGACCGATATTCACTTCCGCCTTGCGGTCATCACTGACCTCGACCAGCTTGTTGTGCTTGAAAAGCAGTGCTTCACCGAGGATCGGATTTCCCGGCGCAGCTTCCGTCGCTTCATCGAAATGCCCCGTGACCGTCTGATCGTGGCCCAGGCCGGCGACCAGATTCTGGGCTACAGCCTGGTCCTCATGCACAGTGCCACGCGGCTCGCGCGAATCTATTCGATTGCCGTCTCCGCCGCCGCCCGGGGCCAGGGCCTGGGTGCCCGACTGGTAAAAGCGGCCGAGCACCATGCCGTGGAGGCCGGTCGCATCATCATGCGCCTGGAGGTTCGCGAGGATAACGCGCAGGCAATCCGGCTATACCGGCAACTGGGCTATCGCCAGTTCGGTACCTACCGTGATTACTACGACGATCACGGCACCGCGCTGCGCTTCGAGCGACGCATCCTGCACTACGAGCCGACCGGGCTGTTTCCGGACGTGCCTTATTATCCCCAGACCACGGAGTTTTCCTGTGGCCCGGCCGCGCTGATGATGGCAATGGCCGCCCAGGATGATGAGCGTCGGCTGACGACCCTGGAAGAACTGAAAATCTGGCGCGAGGCCACCACCATTTTCATGCTGGCCGGTCATGGCGGTTGCGGGCCTCACGGTCTGGCTCTGGCGGCCTGGCACCGGGGTTTTGCGGCCTCGGCCTATATCAGCACGGAAGGCGCTCTGTTCAAGGATACGGTCCGGAATCCGGACAAGAAACGTGTACTGGAACTGGTGCACGAGGGCTTTCTGGTCGATATTGCACAGACCGGCATCGAACTCCACCATGACCCTCTGACCCTGGACAACATGGAACAGGCGTTGCGGGAGGGTCGCGTGCCGATCATCCTGATCAGCACCTGGCAACTGAACCGGAGCCGGGTTCCCCACTGGGTCACGGTCTGTGCCATGGATCGCCAGTTCGTCTATCTGCATGACCCGGAAATCGATATCGAGGAAGGTGAAACGGTCGCCGACAAGCAGTATGTGCCGGTCGATCGACGGGTTTTTGACCAGATGTCCCGCTACGGCAAGAACCAGCCACTGCAGGCTGCCGTTATTATCGGCCCCCGCCGCTAGGCCGGGGCCCGCCTCAGGCGGTCCGGATTGCAGCCTCCTTGAGTGCCGCTATGTCATCCCGCAATTGGGCAGCACGTTCGAAATCGAGGTCCGAGGCCGCCTTGTACATATCGTCCTCCAGCCGCGCAACGTCCTTCAGCAACTGCTCAGGTGTGCGGCCTTTGGCCTTGGCCAGATAGGTTTCGGTCTCTTCCGCCGCCTTCTGTCCGGGCCGTTCACCGCCTCGGCGACGACCGCCGCCCGATGAGGCACCTTCCATGATGTCGGCAATCTTTTTATTGAGCCCGGTCGGCGTAATGCCGTGCTCCTCGTTGTGAGCGAGCTGTTTATTCCGGCGCCGTTCGGTTTCATCGATGGCACGCTGCATGGAGCCGGTGATCCGGTCCGCATAGAGAATGGCCTTGCCGTTGACGTGACGGGCGGCACGACCCATGGTCTGGATCAGTGATCGTTCTGACCGCAGGAAGCCTTCCTTGTCCGCATCCAGAATGGCGACAAGCGACACCTCCGGCATATCCAGCCCCTCCCGCAGCAGGTTGATACCCACCAGCACGTCAAACTCGCCCCGGCGCAGATCCCGGATGATCTCGACCCGTTCCACGGTGTCGATATCGGAATGCAGATACCGGACCCGCACATCGTGCTCCATCAGGAAGTCGGTGAGATCTTCCGCCATCCGTTTGGTCAGCGTGGTTACCAGCACCCGTTCGTTGACCGCAACCCGCTTGTGAATTTCCGACAGCAAATCGTCAACCTGTGTGGTCGCGGGCTTGATTTCAATTTGCGGGTCGATCAGTCCGGTCGGACGGACAACCTGCTCAACCACCTGACCGGCATGCTCGGCCTCGTAGTTGCCCGGTGTTGCGGAGACGAAAATCATCTGCGGTGCGATGCGCTCCCACTCGTCAAACCGCATGGGCCGGTTGTCCAGGGCGGATGGCAGTCGAAACCCGTACTCCACCAGGGTCTCCTTCCGGGAACGGTCACCCTTGTACATGGCGCCAATCTGCGACACCGTCACGTGCGACTCGTCCACCACCAGCAGCGCATTGTGGGGCAGATAGTCAAACAGTGTGGGCGGGGCTTCGCCGGGTTCACGGCCGGACAGATATCGGGAATAGTTCTCGATGCCGTTGCAGTATCCCAGCTCCAGCATCATCTCGATGTCGTACCGTGTGCGTTCTTCCAGCCGCTGCGCCTCCACCAGTCGGTTGTTGTCACGCAGAACCTTGAGCCGTTCGTCCAGTTCGACCTTGATATGCTCGATCGCCCCGAGCACGGTTTCCCGGGGGGTCACATAGTGGGACTTGGGGTAAATCGTCACGCGCGGGACCCGTCGCAGGACTTCGCCGGTCAACGGGTCAAAATAGCTGAGGTTTTCGACTTCGTCGTCGAACAGCTCAATGCGGATGGCCTCTTTCTCGGATTCCGCCGGAAAGACATCGATTACATCGCCCCGCACCCGGTAGTTGGCGCGGTGAAACTCGATGTCATTTCGGGTGTACTGCAACTCGGCAAGACGGCGCAGGATAACGCGCTGGTCCATTTTGTCGCCCCGGTCCAGGTGCAGCATCATTTTCAGGTAGGACTGCGGGTCACCCAGGCCGTAAATGGATGACACGGTGGCCACGATGATCGCATCGGGGCGCTCGAGCAGTGCCTTGGTGGCGGACAGTCGCATCTGCTCGATGTGTTCGTTGATCGACGCGTCCTTCTCGATGAAGGTGTCCGACGACGGCACATAAGCTTCCGGCTGATAGTAGTCGTAGTAGGACACGAAATACTCGACCGCGTTGTCCGGGAAAAATTCCCGGAACTCGCCATATAGCTGAGCTGCCAGGGTTTTGTTATGGGCCATGACGATGGTCGGCCGCTGGACTTCCTGGATCACATTGGCGACGGTGAAGGTCTTGCCCGAACCGGTCACACCCAGCAATGTCTGGTGAGCCAGGCCCGACCGGATGCCGTCAACGAGGCCGGCAATGGCCTCGGGTTGATCTCCGGCCGGGCTGTACGGTGAATCTACTCTGAACATGCTGATGGTACGTCCTCCACACCCATTGGGGAGTTATCCTGCTGCGAGCTTCATGTTAACATCTGAGCCACAAATGACCGGCACTGGCCTGCGGACACGTCATGTGCCCGGGTCAATGAAGCCTTCTCAAACGCATCTTTAAGGAGCGCAGTTTGGACCTTCAACTTTCCACCCGAGTACAGTCGATCAAGCCGTCCCCCACTCTGGCCGTTACCAACAAAGCCGCCGAACTGCGGGCCGCGGGTCAGGATATTATCGGGCTCGGTGCCGGAGAACCTGACTTTGACACCCCCGATCACATCAAGGATGCGGCTATAGCGGCGATCAAGGCGGGTCAGACCAAGTATACCGCGGTAGATGGCACGCCCGGGTTGAAAAAGGCCATTATCGAGAAGTTCCGGCGCGATAACGGCCTCACCTACGAACCGAACCAGATACTGGTATCAAGTGGTGGCAAACAGAGTTTTTTCAACCTGGCGCTGGCCACACTGAACCCTGGCGACGAGGCGATTATTCCTGCACCCTACTGGGTGTCCTATCCGGACATGGTGCTGGTTGCCGAAGGCAAACCGGTCATTCTGGAATCGTCAGCAGAAACCCGCTTCAAGATCACGGCCGACCAGCTGGAAGCCGCCATCACGCCCCGTACCCGGCTGTTTGTGATCAACAGCCCGTCAAACCCGAGCGGCATGGCCTATACCCTGGAAGAGCTCAAGTCGATTGCCGAGGTCCTGAAGCAGCATCCCCAGGTGATGATCGCCACCGACGATATGTACGAACATATTCTCTGGACCGGTCAGCCGTTCTGCAACATTCTGACTGCAGCGCCGGAACTCTATGAACGGACGTTCGTTCTGAACGGCGTGTCCAAAGCCTATTCGATGACCGGGTGGCGGATTGGTTACGCTGCCGGCCCGGCCAAAGTGATTGGCGCCATGAAAAAAATCCAGTCCCAGAGCACCTCGAATCCGGCGTCCATCTCCCAGGCTGCAGCCCAGGCTGCCCTGGAAGGTCCCCAGGACTGTGTTGGCGTAATGGTCAAGGCGTTCAAAGAACGTCACGACTATCTGGTCGACGCCCTGAACAAGCTGCCCGGTGTCACGTGCCTGCCGGGCGATGGCACCTTCTATGCGTTTCCCAGCTTCCAGGGTGCCATTGATGCCATCCCGTCGGTCAGTAGCGACGTTGAATTTGCGGAGATGCTGCTCAAGGAAGCCGGCGTGGCGCTTGTTCCGGGCTCCGCGTTTGGCGCGCCGGGCTGCATGCGACTGAGCTTCGCCACCAGCCTGGATACCCTGAAAGAGGCCGTTGCACGACTGGCAAAAGTATTGGGCTGAGAAGCACTGATCGGGGTTGACGAGGCGTGGCGGTCGCCGTAACATACGCGCCTCGTCATGACCGACGATGTTCCCCGATAGCTCAGTTGGTAGAGCAACGGACTGTTAATCCGTTTGTCGCTGGTTCGAGCCCAGCTCGGGGAGCCACTATTCGAAAAAGCCGCTGAGTCAGCGGCTTTTTTTTGGTTTATTGAAAATCCTCGAGAGCACATCGTCACCCGCTATCCGGGTCGATACTGTCCACCCAGAGCAACGCGGGCCACCCAGAGCGACAAGGGCCACCCAGAGCAACACGGCCCACCCAAAGCGACACGGGATCGAGGCACGAATGCTCAGCCATGAAGAGACTGGTGTATGGCCTTCAGCGCCGCGAGAGGGTCCGCAGCCTGGGTCACCGGTCGTCCTATCACCAGAAAGTCACTGCCGGCGGCGATTGCCTCAGGAGGCGTCATCACGCGCTGCTGGTCGCCGCGATCCGCGTCTTTGGGACGGATGCCCGGGGTCACCAGGCAGAAATCCCGACCCTGGGTCCGCTTG
>JAWVWU010000116.1:0-6723 GCA_033723595.1 Marinobacter sp.
CGCCCTCTGGGTCATGTTCTTTCTGAACGCCGGTCAGGCCCGGGCGGCGTTTCTGCTGATTGCTCTCGTCCCCGCGCTCTATGGCATTCTGGCCCTGAACACCCGTCAGTTTGTGATCGTGGGCATCTGGATGTTTGGCCTCTACGGGGCATTGTACGGGGCTCTGTGGTTGTTCAAACCCGAGGTGCTGACCGGGGCTCTGGACCTGATTCAGACGATGGGCTATTTGCTGGTACTGGCAGAGACCACCATCATTGGTGGCTTCATCAGCGGGCTCAGAGGCAAGCTGCGCGACCGTAATCATGAGCTCCGTGAGGCAATGGAGAAAATCCAGGAACTGGTCAACGTCGATGCGCTGACCGGCGTCTACAATCGACGCCGCCTGTTTGAGGTGATTTCCGAGGAATCGAACCGCTACAGTCGCAGCCCCGGCTCATTTTCAATCTGCCTGCTGGACGTCGATCATTTCAAGACCGTCAATGATACCCATGGCCACCAGGCGGGTGATTGCATCCTCCGCAGCGTCGCCCAGTGCGTTGCGAAAGGCTTGAGGGAAATTGACTGCTTCGGGCGCTACGGTGGTGAAGAATTCCTGATTGTACTGCCTCAGACCCCGTTGAGTGGCGCCTGGATCAAGGCCGAACGGGTGCGGGAATCGATTGAGGCGCTGGCGTTTCCTGGCCTGAACCAGAGCATCAAGATAACCGTTTCGATTGGTATCGCAGAATTCCAATGTGGCGAAAGCACCGACGACACGCTGGCTCGGGCCGACAAGGCTCTTTACGACGCCAAGCACGGTGGCCGCAATCAGGTGATGCCGCCAGTCGACACCTCGAACAGCCCGGCGACCCAATAGCCCGATTGGCAGTCCGACCGGACCGAGCGGACGGCGGGGCCGCTACCCCAGAATGTCCCGGTTATCTGCACCCAGCACCCGGCCGATATAATGACTCTCGCACGGCGTCAGACTGAATTTGATCGGGTGGCCAATCTGGCGCTGGCTGGAACCGTCTCCCCGCGGCACGTCGATGACCATACCCCTGGCCTGAAGCTGGGGATGCGCTGCCGCCTCGGGCACGGTCAGAACCGGTTCCACGCAGGCATCCTGCTCTGCAAACACCGTTATCCACTCCGCCAGGGTGCGCTCGCGAATGCGGTTCTGAAGTCGCTGTTTTAACACCGCCTGCTGCTTTTCATCCTGACTGAGCGCCTGCGCCTTCAAATCGCCACAGCCGAGTACCTCCAGCAGCCGGGCCGAAAACTGGGGCTCGAGACTGCCAACCGATAGCCACCGCCCGTCAGCGGTTTCGTAATAATCGTAAAAGCTGCCGCCATTGAGCAACGAACTCTCGGGTGCGGGTGTCTGGCCACCGGCCAGCGCAGCCGCTCCGGCCATGCCATTGAGGGCAAATGCGGCATCGGTCATGCTGACATCCACACATTGACCCTCTCCGGTCTGCTGGCGATGAATCACCGCGGCCAGGATACCCATCACCGCGTGATGGGAGCCACCTGCGACATCCGCCACCTGGATCCCCAGCGGCGGGGGGCCACTGGCTTTTCGGCCGCTGTGACTGCTAACCCCGGCGAGCGAAAGATAATTGATATCGTGGCCGGCACGGTCGCGGAAGGGGCCGGTCTGACCGTAACCGGTGATGGCGCAGTAAATCAGGCGGGGATTGACGGCGCTCAACGCCTGATAACCCAGACCCAGCCGGTCCATCACCCCGGGACGGAACTGCTCGATCACGACGTCATATTCCCGGACCAGATCAAGCACGATCTCCCGGCTGCCCTGAGCTTTCAGATCCAGGCCCAGTGAACGCTTGCCCCGGTTGAGAAAGCTGTGAGCGGTGCTCTCGCCCCGATCATGAGGTGGCATCACGCGGGTCAGATCAAGGCGCCCCGGGGCTTCTACCCGCAACACATCCGCGCCCATGTCCGCCAGCAGCATGGTGGCATAGGGGCCGGGTAACAACGTGGTGAAATCCAGAACCTTTAATGTGCCTAGGGGACCGGCCATGACATCTCCCTGCTCAGTAGTGCGAACGGTCGCACGATGGTCATTCGTTGATTGATTCCGCTATTCTCGCGCGCTCGGTCGCCACGGCCAACCACCGGTTCCATCAAATCCATTGGCCATTTCTGCCAGGCCACCTGGCCCAAGGTTGCAATAAGCCGATGGCCACTTATGATGATCGACGTCTCTAGTTTCAGGATCGAGTGAATGGCAGACCTGACCGTATCCCGACATTTCGTGCAGGCCGCGTTGGGCGGCGCCGAGCGGCTCGGCCTGGATACCCGGGCCATGCTGCAGCAGGCCGGCATTCCGCCCGAGTTATTGAAGATCGAGATGGCGCGGGTCAACAGCGATCAGTACAGCCGGCTCATGCAGGTCATCTGGAACCGGATGGAAGACGAATTTATGGGCCTGGGGCCTCGCCGCTGTCGGCCCGGCACGTTCGCCACGATGTGCGCCCTGATCATCGACAGCACGACGTTGAAAGGCGTGTACCAGCGCGCTTACCAGTTTTCCCGCCTGTTTGAGCCGGCGGCCTGTCTGCGCCTTGAACAGCACGGTGACACAGCCTCTCTGGTCATGGTCCTTGAGGGTTTGCCCAACGACCCGATGTACTTTCTTCAGGAGAGTCTGCTGGTCATCTGGCACAGGTTGGGTAGTTGGCTGATCGGGCAGCCAATAGAGCTACTCAAAGCGTCATTCGATTATCCCTGCCCGCCCCATGGGGATGAGTATCGCCACATTTTTCATTGCCCACTGACCTTCAACGCGGCCCAGACCCGGCTCGAATTTGACCCGCGCTTCCTGGACGCCCCGGTGATCCGCGACAAACCGGAAATGCGTCGTTTCCTGAAGACATCGCCTGCGGACCTGCTGTCCCGGCCCGATGCGAGCAATACCTTTACCGGGCGCATCAGAACCCTGATTGGCCGGGACTTTTCCCGTCCCCTGCCCGATTTCGAATGGGTGGCTGCCGAGTTACACACCAGTCCTCAGACGCTGCGCCGGCGCCTGAAACAGGAAAATACGTCATTCCAGGAAATCAAGGATCTGTTGCGCCGGGACCTGGCCATCCATTTCCTGGCGCGCTCCGACCTTTCGATCAATGACATAGCTCATCGCGTCGGGTTCACGGAGCCCTCGACATTTCACCGGGCGTTCAAGAAGTGGACTGGCGTAACGCCTGGCGCCTACCGTGAAGGCGATCGGTCACTTGGCGGGTGAAGGCGGCTTCTGCATTGCCTTGATCAAGCGCCCCAGAGTCTCCGCCACTTCCTTGGCCTGGTCCGGCTCCGGCGCCAGTCGCATCAGCCGTGAGTCATCCCGCGGATCGTAAATCCAGCAGGCCTGATCACCGGCAACGCATTTCCAGTTCACGTCTGGATTGACCCCATAGACTTTGATCGCCTGAGTGGTCAGACGGAACTGATCGGCACCGTCTAGGTCGCGACGGGATTCCTGAAGATTGATAACGCCGGCCTGAGTAGACACCTGATAACCGATGTCCGGCTTCGAGCCGGCAACAATCACCTTGGGGTCCTTACGCCAGCCGTCCAGCTCAAGAAGACTGTTCAGATGCAGGGTGAGGGCCTTGATGGGCGAATCAACCAGGTAAAGCTCCTCAAGTCGCTGGACCGGCCTTTTGCCCGCCGGCTCAATCATCGCAACCGGCTTGCCCGACTTGGACGCTTGCGGTTGTTCCGCCTGCTGTCGCTTGGTCTGTTCAATCCGGGTGATCAGTTCCAGCGACTGATTATAGTACTGGCCTTCCGCGCCTGATTGCGTCACGTAGGCTTCCAGCGCGGACCTGGCCTCATTGAGCAACCCGGACTCGAACATCACCCGACCGCGATAATACTGGTAGGCATCGGGCTTTTTGACATCGAGCTTCTGCAGCTTGTTGAGGTACTCACTGGCCTGGTTCCAGTTGCCATCCTTGACTGCCTGTTCCGTTGCCAGCATCAACCTGTGACTCTCATGCTCCGGCGCCAGCGCGTAAGTACTGGTGGAAAAGACCATGGCTGCCAATACGACGGCGAAGGCCCCTGTGCGGCCGAGCCGCTGCAATCTGTCTGTTTTCAACACGCTACCTCACCCTGTGTCTGTCCCGTCCCGGAACCGTCTGCTCACCACCGACAACAGCCGGTCCCCCCTGGCGTTTCGATGGTCCGGAGCAACCCGGTCGGTTGCTGGTCAATCCTGACCCGGTTCGCCGGATGCCGGTCGACTTTGATCTCCGGCGTCGTCTGACCTGCCCGCAAGCTCATCGTCTGCATCCACTTCTGCCTGCTCCATGACGGCCTTCGGCAATTCCTTTTTAACACGGACGCCCAACTCCACAAAGCGGTTCGCCTGGGATATCAGGTTACCACGACCGCGGGTGAGCGTATTCATGGCGCTGTCAAACGTGCCCTGTACCGTTTGCAACTGCCCACCCATGCGCTCCATGGCTTCGACAAACACCCGCAGCTTGTCATAAACCGCTCCGGCACGTTCGGCAATCAGACGGGCGTTCTGGCTCTGTCGCTCATATCGCCAGATGTTCTCTATCGTCTTCAGGGTAGCCAGCAAGGTTGTCGGCGTCACTATAATGATCTTGCGCTCGAAGGCCTCAGCAAACAGCTGTTCATCCTGCTGAAAGGCGGCGACAAAGGCAGGCTCGATCGGCATGAACAGGAACACGAAATCCGGTGAGTGAAGCCCGCCAAGCTGGCTGTAATCCTTTTCACTGAGACTTCGTATGTGCGACCGCACAGCATCCACATGCTCCCGGAGCGCAGTGGCTCGCTGACTTTCATCCTCAAGGGATACCCACTGCTGGTAGGCCACCAAAGATACCTTTGAATCGACCACCAGATGACGGCTGTCAGGCAGGTACACCACGACGTCCGGCCGCAAGACCTGACCATCATTATCGCGGAACGTCCCCTGCGTGTCGTACTCCACGCCTTTGCGCAGGCCCGACCGCTCCAGTACCCGTTCCAGGATCACCTCGCCCCAGTTACCCTGGATTTTCTTGTCGCCTTTCAGTGCACGTGTGAGGTTTGAGGCCTCTTCGGTAATCTGCTGATTGAGCGCCTGTAACGACTTGATTTCACTTCGAAGAGCCTGACGATCCCGGGTTTCGGAGGTATAGACATCCTCGACCCGCTTGCGAAAGTCCTGCAACTGGTCGCGGAACGGATTCAGCAGGGTATCCAGACTGGTTCTGGTCTGCTGACTGAAACGCTCACTTTTCTGCTCGAAAATCCGGTTGGCGAGGTTCTCGAACTCTTGCTTGAGCGCATCGCGATTGCGCTCCAGCAACGTCAGTTTTTCGCCGGTGGCCCGGCGTTCTTCTTCCAGCGTCACTTCAAGCTCGCGCAGGGCGATCCGGGCCTGATTCAGTTCCTGCGCCAGACTCTCAGCCCGACGCTGCTGATCCGCCCGCTCCTGTTCGACCTGAAGAATTCGCTGCTGCCGGGACTCGCTCTGGGCGCTGAGGGTTGCTACCTGGTTTTCCAGGCTCGCTGTCTGTTGGCGCCAGTGTTCGAGCCGTTCGGACTGATCGTGGTTGGTCGAGCTCAGTTCTTCAGCCTGCCGCCTTATTTGCGTCGCCTCCTGTTCTCTCAGGGCAACAGCCTGGGACATGGACTGCAGTTCGGTGCGCCGATCCTCGAGCTCATTCAGGCGCCGCTCGGCCAGCCCCTGGTACGCCCGGCTCAAACGCCGCTGACGCCATAGCAGCAGAGCCAGAGTGATACAGACCGTCGCCGATACGGCAAAAAGCACCAGAAACACTGACGCTGGCGTCATACCCGCCAAAATCGACTCCGACACGGTTTCCCTCCCAAGGGGTCAATACCTGACTCGCTCAGGCCCAGCCGGGCCAGCAGTCTTCAAGAAGCGCAACGGATACTCAAAAACGAAAAAATGTGCGACTTTGTAGGCTCGGTCGTACATCTCTCTATGGACTCTGCGCGTACTATACGTTAAACAATGAACAGGCATTCGGATTAAGTGTCCCGTCCGGCTGCCCATCAGAATACCGCATACGACAGGACATCACGATGTTGAAAGCTCTCTGGAAAAAAACGCTCGGCATGCCCGGCAGAGAGTCTGGCATGGCGTTCAGACAAAACAGCACCGTCAGCCTGTCCTCGCACATGACACACACCGGCGAATTTCACCTCGAGCGTTTGACGAACCTTCTCAGCCAGCGCTATGGACAGACGTTCGGAACCGCTGACGACGATGCAATCCGCCAGTTGATTCGTTATGCCAGTCGTATCCAGGATCAGGACATTCAACGTGAGCTGCTGTTGTTTTACCTGAACTGCTCACCAGTGATTCAGGACTACCTGCGCGAAGGCGAAGTATTGAGCCAGGATCTTTTCAAGCCATCCGGTTCATCGAAGGATTGAATGGCCCGCTAATCCTGCCTGACCTTGTTTATTCTGGCATGCGTGTGCCCGTCGTTAACACTGATCCGACACAGCCCTTCTGAATCACGGCGAGCGACAAAAAAACGGGGCCGAAGCCCCGTTTCGTGGCCGTCCTTCTTGTTGTCAGCCGGCCGCCAGCTTACCTTCCTGGATCAGCAAGGCGCGTTCGTGGTTAAGTCCCTTCAGCAGGCTGTAACACATCACCAGTAGTACGAGCGTGAATGGCAGCCCGACACTGACCGCCCCGGCCTGGAGTGCACCCAGGGCATCGCTGCCACC
>JAWVWU010000117.1:0-6713 GCA_033723595.1 Marinobacter sp.
CCTGTGGTACCCGGTCGTTTGACATCTCACCTCCTGACCAACGGCGGAGGCCTCAGGCATGACCATCAGGAAGGTTTTAATCGCCAATCGCGGCGAAATTGCAGTCAGGATTGCACGCGCCTGCCAGGAAATGGGGATCAAAGCGGTCGCGATCTACTCGGAAGCCGACCAGTATTCACTGCATGTGAAGAAGGCGGACGAAGCGTATTGCATCAGCAAAGACCCGCTCAATGGCTATCTCAACCCTCATCACATTGTGAACCTGGCGGTTGAGACCGGCTGTGACGCCCTGCATCCCGGTTACGGGTTCCTGTCCGAGAATGCGACCCTGGCGGCGGTATGCCGGGACCGGGGCATCCGGTTTATCGGACCCGCCGCCGAAGTCATCCAGTCCATGGGCGACAAGACCGAAGCACGGACCACCGCGGTCAAATCCAATGTGCCGGTCACACCGGGCACCGAAGGCAATCTCACCGACGTCGAGGACGCCGTCACCCAGGCGGACCGCATTGGCTATCCGGTTATGCTCAAGGCGACCTCCGGCGGGGGCGGCCGGGGCATTCGCCGGTGCGACAACGAGAAAGAACTGCGCCAGAATTACGAACGCGTGATTTCCGAGGCCACCAAGGCATTCGGCAGCGCGGAAGTGTTCCTGGAGAAGTGCATCGTCAATCCCCGCCACATCGAGGTGCAGATACTCGCCGACAGCCACGGCAATGTGATTCACCTGTACGAGCGGGATTGCTCCATTCAGCGCCGCAATCAGAAGCTGATTGAGCTGGCGCCTTCACCCCAGCTCAGCGATGAACAGCGCGAATACATCGGCGAACTCGCGGTGCGGGTTGCCCGGGGCTGCGGCTATGAGAACGCCGGCACCGTTGAATTCCTGCTCGATGACAACGACGACTTCTACTTCATGGAGATGAACACCCGGGTGCAGGTGGAACACACCATCACCGAACAGATCACCGGGGTGGATATCGTCAAGGAGCAGATCCGCATCGCGGCCGGCGAGAAACTCAAGTACACCCAGGACCAGATCAGCTACCGCGGTTTCGCGGCCCAGTTCCGGATCAATGCCGAGGATCCGAAAAACGGCTTCCTGCCCAGTTTCGGTCGCATCAGCCGGTACTATTCCGCGGGTGGCCCCGGGGTACGGACCGACGCTGCCATGTACACCGGCTACGAGATTCCGCCCTACTACGACTCCATGTGCGCCAAGCTGATTGTCTGGGCCATGGACTGGGAAGAGCTGCTGGAACGTTCACACCGGGCGCTGAACGACATGGCCATCTACGGTGTTCGTACCACCATTCCGTACTATCAACAGATCCTCCACCACAAGGAATTCAGGGCCGGCGGGTTTAATACCAGCTTCGTGGAAAGCCACCCGGAACTGCTGGAATACAGTCTGAAATCCAGACCGGAATCCATCGCCACCGCCATCGCTGCCGCCATCGCGGCGCAAGCCGGTCTGTAACAGGGACATTGGGAGATACCATCATGGCCAAACGTAAAATTCACATCACCGACGTTATCCTCCGCGATGCGCACCAGTCCCTGATCGCCACCCGGATGCGGACTGAAGACATGTTGCCGGCGTGCGAGTGGCTCGACCAGGCTGGCTACTGGTCACTGGAATGCTGGGGCGGCGCCACCTTCGACGCCTGTGTCCGCTTCCTCAAGGAAGATCCCTGGGAGCGCCTGCGTCAGCTGCGCAGCGCGCTACCCAACACCCGCCTGCAGATGTTGCTGCGAGGCCAGAATCTGTTGGGCTACCGGCATTACGCTGACGACGTGGTGGAAGCGTTCGTGCAGAAAGCCGCTGACAACGGCATCGATGTGTTCCGCATATTCGATGCCCTCAACGACGTGCGCAACCTGGAAACCAGCATCAAGGCCGTGAAAAAAGCCGGCAAGCACGCCCAGGGCACCCTGTGCTACACCGTCAGCCCGGTGCACAGCACCCAGGTCTTCGTGGATCAGGCAAAGGCAATGGTCGACATGGGCATCGACAGCATCGCCATCAAGGATATGGCCGGCCTGCTGACGCCCAGTGCCACCGCCGACCTGGTGCGGGAACTGAAGCAGAACTTCGAACTACCGGTGTTCCTGCACGGCCACTATACCTCGGGCATGGCGACCATGTGCCAGTGGGCGGCGGTCGATGAAGGCGTGGATCATATCGATACCGCGATTTCCGCGTTTGCCGGTGGCACCAGTCACCCACCCACCGAGTCCATGGTGGCGGCATTGCACGATGCCGGTTATGAAACCGGCCTGGATCTGGAATTGCTGGACAAGATTACCCAGTACTTCCGCGAAGTCCGCAAGAAGTACCATCAGTTCGAGAGCGCCTACAACGGCGTCGATACGGCGGTCCTGCTGTCGCAGGTTCCTGGCGGCATGATGTCCAACCTGGCGAACCAGCTCAAGGAGCAGGGCGCTCTGGAGAAAATCCGCGATGTGTTTGCCGAAATCCCCAAAGTACGCAAGGACCTCGGCTATCCACCGCTGGTCACGCCCACCTCACAGATCGTGGGCACCCAGGCGGTCATCAACGTGCTCTCCGGCAAGCGCTACGACACCATCACCAACGAGGTGAAGAAATACCTGCAAGGCTGGTACGGGAAAGCACCGGCCGAGGTCGACAAGGACCTGCAGCGGCGCGCCGTTGGCATGGAGGATCTGATCGACGAGCGTCCCGCCAACCTGCTGACCAACGAGTTCCACAAGCTCAAGGATCAGATCGGCGATCTGGCCGAAAGCGAGGAGGACGTGCTGACCTTTGCCATGTTCCCGGATCAGGCCCGCACTTACCTGGAACAGCGTCAGGCCGGCACCCTTCAGCCGGAACCGCTGGAACCCATCCCGACGGGCAGCAGCGGCGGCAGCATTTCCACCGAATTCAAGATCACGGTGCACGGCGAAACTTACGATATCAACGTCACCGGCGCATCACCCACCAGCGACTCCGAGCGGCGCTTCTACATGACCGTTGACGGCGTGCCCGAGGAAATCGCCCTGGAATCCCTCGGCGAGTTCACCAAGGACAGCGGCGGCTCCGGCAAGCGTGCCAAGGCCAGCAAGGAAGGCCACGTCACCACCACCATGCCCGGCAACATCGTTGACGTGCTGGTCGCGGAAGGGGCGAGCGTGTCCGCGGGGGATGCGGTGCTGATTATCGAAGCCATGAAAATGGAAACCGAGGTCAAGGCCTCCACCTCGGGGTCCGTCATTGCCGTCCATATCAAGAAAGGGGACCGGGTGACGCCGGGCGAGATTCTGGTGGAAATCGAATAACCACCGTCCGGTGGTTCACCGGATGCCTTTCGTCAACCGCAGCAAAGGGTCGGCATCTGCCGGCCCTTTTTTATGATCAGCGTCAATCAAGCCAGCGACGACGGTTTGTCGTATGCTCAACCAATCGCAACGTTCATCACCGAGGACAGACAACATGGCCATCATCACCCGACGCGGCACGTCCATCAACACGGTCGGCGAACTGCCTGCCATTGGCCAGCCCGCGCCCACTGCCCGCTTCACCGCCACCGACCTGAGTGACCTGTCACTGGCGGATCTCACCGGCAAAACCGTTATTCTCAACATATTCCCCAGCATTGACACGCCCACCTGCGCCAAGTCGGTCCGCCAGTTCAACGCGGCGGCCTCGGAACTGGCCAATACCGTGGTGCTGTGCGTGTCGGCCGACCTGCCATTCGCCCAGGCCCGCTTCTGCGGCGCCGAAGGACTCGATAATGTGCGTCCGGCGTCCACCTTCCGACACCCGGAATTTGGCACCGACTACGGTGTCACCATGACCGACGGGCCACTGCAGGGGTTGCTGTCCCGGGCCATTGTGGTCATCGACGCCGAGGGCATTGTCCGTCATACCGAGCAGGTTCCGGAAATCGCCCAGGAACCCGACTACGAGGCAGCGCTGGCCGCGCTCTGAGGCACAGCCGGGCGGACCGCCCGGATCGAACGGCGGCGATCACCGCCCGGCCACACCCGGGAACGCTCTTCCGGGGCGTGCTCAGCGGCCCTGCTCACGCCCTGCCAGGGCGCCGGATGGCGGGCGCTCTAAACCGAAGGTCTAAGGTGTGACAACCTTGACACTCACACCGACCGATGTCTTAAATGATCACCTGATTAGTTGATTTTGCGACCCTTTGGTGCCGATCAACGAATCAAATAATAATAACAAGTTGGGGTCCGTATACCGGGCCTCACACAACCAGGTGACCTCTGCTCCATGCACGACAGTAATCAGGCAGCCCCCAGCATTTTGGAGACCCGAGGTCTGACCAAGGACTTCAAGGGCTTTACTGCGGTCAAAGACGTCAACCTCACGGTTCGTGAAGGCACCATTCACGCCATCATCGGACCGAACGGTGCCGGCAAGACAACCTTTTTCAACCTTCTCACCAAGTTTCTCAAGCCCAGTGCCGGCTCGATCATCTACAACGGCAACAACATTACCCGGCACAAACCCGCGGACATTGCCCAGCACGGTCTGGTGCGCTCGTTTCAGATCTCTGCGGTATTCCCCCATCTTTCAGCACGGTCCAACGTCAGCATCGCACTGCAGCGCAAACTTGGCGTGTCCTACCACTTCTGGCGTTCGCGCGCGGTGCTCGACCAGTTGCAGGAACAGGCCCAGGCATTGCTGGATCAGGTGGGCCTGAGCGACTTTGGCGACACCCTGGCGGTGGAGCTGGCCTACGGTCAGAAAAGGGCGCTGGAAATTGCGACCACCATTGCCCTCGAGCCCCGGCTGATGCTGCTGGACGAGCCCACCCAGGGCATGAGCGCGGAAGACGTGAGCACCGTCACCGATCTGATCGCGCGTGTGGTGAAAGGACGCACGATCGTGATGGTCGAGCACAACCTGAATGTGGTGTCGACGCTGGCAGACACCATTACGGTTCTGAACCGGGGCGAAGTACTCGCGGAAGGTAATTACGACACCGTGTCCCGGGACCCCGCGGTCATGGAAGCCTACATGGGGACGACCGATGCCGACTGACGCGCGCCCGGAACTGCTGCGGATTGAAAATCTGAACGCCTGGTACGGCGAATCCCACATACTGCATGGTATGAACCTGAGTGTGCACGAGGGCGAGGTCATCACGCTGCTGGGCCGTAACGGTTCCGGCCGAACCACCACCCTCAAGGCCATCATGGGTCTGGTCCACAAACGCACCGGTTCGATCAAGGTGCGCGGTACCGAAGTCATCAAAATGCCCAGCCACCGCATCGCCCACGTGGGCCGCCTGGGCTATTGCCCGGAAGAGCGCGGTATCTTTGCATCGCTCAACGTGGAAGAGAATCTCAAGCTGCCGCCCACCCTGGCCGAGGGCGGCATGACCATCGCCGAAATCTACGAGATGTTTCCGAACCTTTACGAACGTCGGCTCAGCCAGGGCTCGAAGCTGTCCGGCGGCGAGCAGCAGATGCTGGCTGTGGCCCGAATCCTCAGAACCGGCGCCACGCTTTTGTTGCTGGATGAAATCACCGAAGGGCTGGCGCCGGTCATTCTCAAAGCGCTGGACTCGATGATCCGCAAGCTGCGGGAGAAGGGTTTTACCATTGTGCTGGTGGAGCAGAACTTCCGCTTTGCGGCGCCACTGGCTGATCGTCATTACGTCATCGAACACGGTCAGGTGATCGAAACCATCGACGCCGCCGAACTCGAGGAAAAGCAAGAGCAGTTGAACAGACACCTGAGTGTCTGAATCCGGGCGAAGCTGATTGCCGGTGGCCGGACTGTCCCCAACCGGGGAGATCCGGAGCGCCGGCAGAGCTCCCGCCCAAACCAGAGGAGCCCCTGAAAAAGCATCGGTTGTATCCGCAACGGGTACTTTTTCAGGGGTTCCACAATAACAAAAGGGGTACATACCATGGTCAAACAATGGATGAAGGGGCTCGTAGGAGTGGCTGGCGTCGTCGGCCTGTCCTGTTCACTGAATGCGACCGCTGCCGGACTGTCCAACGACACCGTCAAGATCGGCCTGCTGACAGACATGTCCGGGGTATACAAAGCCCTTGAGGGTCCGGGCGCACAGCTGGCCGCCAAGATGGCCATCGAGGACTTCGGCGGCAACATGATGGGCAAGAAGATCGAGCTGATCACCGCCGATCACCAGAACAAGGCCGATATCGGTGCCAGTATCGCCCGTGAGTGGATCGACTCCAAAAACGTCGACATGATCGTCGGCCTGGATAACTCCGCAGTCGGCCTGGCGGTTCAAGGTCTGGCGTCGGACAAGAAAACCATCACCATGGCAACCGGTCCTGCCACGGCGGCGCTGACCGAAGCCCAGTGTTCCAAGTACGGCATCCACTACGTCTATGACACCCACTCCCTGCCGGTGGGTACGGCAACGGCCATCGTCAAGAACGGTGGTAAAAAGTGGTTCTTCATTACTGCCGACTACACCTTCGGCCATGCGCTGCAGGACAGCACCTCTGCGGTCGTCAAGAGCCTCGGCGGTGAAGTGGTGGGCAGCGTCAACGCGCCGCTGGGCACCACCGACTTCTCGTCCTACCTGCTGCAGGCCCAGGCGTCAGGCGCCGATGTGGTCGGTCTGGCCAACGCCGGTCAGGACACCGTCAACTCCATCAAGCAGGCTAACCAGTTCCGTATCGTCCAGAGCGGCCAGAAACTGGCCGGCATGCTGGTGTTCATCACCGATGTGAAGAGTATGGGC
>JAWVWU010000118.1:0-6712 GCA_033723595.1 Marinobacter sp.
CGCACCGAACAGGGCCGCCGCATTCGCCAGGCCTTTGTCGCGCCACCCGGCTACAAGCTGATGGCGGCCGACTATTCCCAGATCGAGTTGCGGATCATGGCGGATCTGTCCGCCGATCAGGGGCTGCTTGACGCATTCAGTCGGGGTGAGGATATCCACAAGGCGACCGCTGCGGAGGTATTTGGCGTGGCCCCCGGCGACGTCACCAGCGATCAGCGACGCAGCGCCAAAGCCATCAATTTCGGACTCATTTACGGCATGTCGGCGTTCGGCCTGGGACGACAACTGCATATCGACCGCAAAACGGCCCAGCAGTACATCGACCGCTACTTTGAGCGCTACCCCGGCGTATTGAGCTACATGGACAATATTCGCCGACAGGCTCACGACGATGGCTTCGTGGAAACCCGCTTCGGGCGCCGCCTATACCTGCCGGAGATCAACGCCCGCAACAAGCAGGTCCAGCAGGCGGCCGAGCGCACGGCCATCAATGCGCCGATGCAGGGAACCGCCGCCGACATTATCAAGCGTGCCATGGTGACGGTGGATAACTGGCTGGCATCCGACCACCCGGACGATGCCCGCATGGTTATGCAGGTGCACGACGAACTGATTCTGGAAGTCCGGGAGGACTTACTGGACACCGTCCAGGCCGGACTGAGCCAGCGCATGGCCAATGCCGCCAGCCTCAAGGTCCCGCTGGTGGTCGATACCGGCGTTGGTGACAACTGGGATGAAGCGCATTGAGCCCGGCCCGGAGCCGTTTTGGTGCACAGGCCATCAGTGACGGTGCGTTTACGAGGCATCCGGCCGCATCGACGCGTTACTCAGCGCCCAAGCCAACCCATGAAACGTTAGTAAAGACTGCACTATCAATCACTTGACCGCCGGGCAGAGGTAACGGCACGGTTTTCGCTTCGCTGAATGATTGTCGGCCCCTCCGTCACGCGCCATGCCGTGTGATCGGCAGGGGCCAGGTTGTGACACCTATTCTGCGAGGCAGACACCATGAGTACTCTGGCATCCGAACGAAGCTGGCTAATGGACCCGAGCTTGCTGAAACTGGTTCATCAGTGCCGGCGCCTTATCCGCTCTGAGTTTGGCGTGAAGCTGCGCCTGACAGAGGAACATCTGGAAGAACAACTGGCGGAATACGCGAGCAAGACCCGCTCAAGTCACCTGGCACGTACCTGGGAAGCACTCCAGGAGAAAGTCCCGCAACTGGCGATCAATCGTGTCGACCCGGACACCGGGGACACACCGAAACGTATGTACCGGGGCCAGGAGGTGGTCGAGGAGGCGGGCACGGAAGACGCGCACAAAGAGGAATCGGCAGAGGTCGCCGAGCGAAAGAAAAAAGTCATCTACCGCGGCCGGGTAATCGGCTGATCAGCACTCGCGCTGACCAGCCGCGCCGGGACTCTAGAAGGCTTTGCTGACCTGAACGGACGCACTCCATGCGCTCAGATCGTATTTACCCTGGTAAGAGGAGTTGGGGTCCGCCGGATTTTGAGCGGTTCCCTGCGACGTCAGAACGTAGGATCTGTCCGACACCTCCGGGTGGTCCGTGAACAACAAGGTGCCGACCGCTGCATCAACGGTCCAGCCACTCTGAGCCGGTTTCCACTGGGTTCCCAGCGTGAGCCAGTGGCGATCACTGGACGGAATGCGCGCGGTCACATACCGGTCAACCGGCGACTGGTCGTAGGCATAACCGGCCTTTAAGGCCCACTCGGGCGTCGCCTGCCAGATACCACCCACGTTGAACTGCCAGGTATTGTCCCACTGCTCGGGGACGTGGGTCAGCTGATTGGGCTGGCCGCCCGGCGACTGGCTCGTAATGGGTTTGCCGGGGTCTCGGCCGTATATATCCAGCGCATTAAAGCGACTCCACTTGGTGTAGGTGGCACCGGCAAGCACCGTTACTGCATTGGTCAGGCGGTGCCTCACACCGACCGTGACACTCTCAGGTATCGACAGCGGCACGCGCGCGGGCTCGGTAGAATCAATGGGAACCGCCAGACCGGGTCCGCCCTTC
Source organism: Marinobacter sp. (assembly GCA_033723595.1). Lineage (GTDB taxonomy): Bacteria > Pseudomonadota > Gammaproteobacteria > Pseudomonadales > Oleiphilaceae > Marinobacter. The sequence goes on from JAWVWU010000118.1 coordinate 2,039, forward strand.
TGCGCGGGCGTACCTGGTGGCGTAACCACGGCCACGTCGGTAAATTTGGCATCGCCTTCAAGCTGAAGGTCGTTGCCGGTCTGCGCTTTCAAACCGAACTGGGTTCTGTCATTGAGCTTGTACAGAAAACCGAACTGCAGGGTCACGGCAACGTCGTCGCCCTCGATATCGGCGTAGCCCTGGGACGGCGTACCGGGCGCCACACCAGCCGGTGCCTGGGCGAGCGTCCCGGAGTTATCAACGAAGCGGGTGAGCTTGCCCTTGGCGTAGATGATGTTCAGACCCAGGCCCATCGACAGGCCCTGACCATTGTTCACCGAAATGGCCGGCGTGAAGGCAATCGCGGTCAGCTCGGTCTTGTCGGCGAAGTAACGGCCGACGAAGTCATCGTTGTAATCAGCGGCCAGCCCGTAAGGCGCATGAATGCCGAAACCCACGTCAATCGCCTGACTGACCTCATGCGTCAGATAGATATTCGGGAGCACCGCCGGATCGGCAATATCGCCCCCTCCATTACCGGCGACCGGCTGGCCAATCTGATTGGTGGCTGATGTGCTGCCATCCTGTGCCTCGGCATTAATGTCCAGTACCGCAGCGCCGAAGGACAGGTTGTTGCCAGACAGCTGGCTCATACCCGCCGGATTGAAGAATACAGTCGTGGCATTTTCGGGGTCGGCCGCCGCACCCGCATTGGCGGTCCCCATTGCGCTGGCGCTCTGCTCATTCAGCGAAAAGCCGCTCGCCCATGCACTCGAGGGTGCGATAATCGCGGCCAGGGTGGCCAGTCGAACAGCTTTTGCTAGCAGGTTGGATCTCTCGTTCATGGTATCTCCTGGTTGGTTCCGCGCGGAGTATACGAACTCGAGTCAAACAATCTCAAATGCCCAACCTACTGGTTTGAACGCCTACCTATCTGGCTCAGCCCCTAGTCGTTCTGTATCGACAGCTTGTCCACCGACGACGACAGCTTGTCGGCACCGTGGGCATCCGCACCCAGCTTGATCATCAGGCGCAAGTCGTTGGCAGAATCAGCGTGGGCAAGGGCGTCTTCGTAGGTAATTGAGCCTTCCGAGTAGAGGCTGTAGAGCGCCTGATCAAACGTCTGCATGCCGGACTCGGTGGATTTGGCCATCAATTCCTTCAGCTTGTGAACCTCGCCCTTACGGATCATGTCGGCCACCAGCGGGGTATTGATCAATACTTCAATGACCGCCCGGCGGCCCTTGCCATCGGGCGTTGGCACCAGCTGCTGGGCGACGATGGCGCGCAGGTTGAGCGACAGGTCCATCCAGATCTGGTTGTGCTGGTCCGGATTGAAGAACTGGATAATCCGATCGAGCGCCTGGTTGGCATTGTTTGCATGCAGAGTCGCCAGACAGAGGTGGCCGGTTTCGGCGAACTGTACCGAATATTCCATCGTCTGCTTGGTTCGCACCTCGCCGATCAGGATGACATCGGGCGCCTGGCGCAGGGTATTTTTCAGGGCCACCTCAAAGCTGCTGGTATCTATGCCCACCTCTCGCTGGGTCACGATGCAGCCCTGGTGCTGGTGCACAAATTCGATCGGATCCTCGATCGAAATAATGTGCCCCCGGCTGTTGCGATTACGGTGACCGATCATCGCTGCCAGCGACGTGGATTTACCGGTGCCGGTGGCACCGACAAACAGAATCAGGCCACGCTTGGTCATGGCCAGGTCCTTGATCACGCCCGGCAGCTCCAGCTCATCGATGTGGGGAATCTTGACCTCAATCCGGCGCAGCACCATGCCACACAGGTTGCGCTGGAAAAAAGCGCTGGCGCGGAAGCGTCCGATACCCCGGGCGCTGATGGCAAAATTGCATTCGTGGGTCTCTTCGAATTCGGCCCGCTGCTTGTCGTTCATGGCACCGTAGACGAACTCCCGCGTCTGCTCCGGTGTCAGGGCATTCTTGGTGACCGGCAGCACTTTGCCGTTCACCTTCATGCTGGGCGGAACGCCGGCGGTAATAAACAGGTCGGAGCCGCCCTTTTCCACCATCAGGTTCAACAGTTTTTCGAAATCCATGTGCGTTACACCCTTTCCTTAACCTAGAAATTATCCGGCATTTTGGCCTTGGTTCGCGCGGCTTCGCGGGAGATAAGGCCTTTCTGCAGCAGCTTCTGCAGCGTCTGGTCGAGCGTCGTCATCCCCAGCGAACCGCCGGTCTGGATGGCAGAATACATCTGCGCCACCTTGTCTTCGCGAATCAGGTTACGGATCGCAGCTGTGCCAATCATGATTTCGTGAGCCGCTATCCGGCCGCCGCCCATTTTCTTCATCAACGTCTGCGAGATGACCGCCTGCAGGGATTCGGACAGCATGGAACGAACCATGGATTTCTCCTCGGCCGGAAACACATCAACAATACGGTCAATGGTCTTGGCCGCAGAGGTGGTGTGCAGGGTGCCAAAGACCAGGTGGCCGGTTTCAGCCGCGGTCAGTGCCAGGCGAATGGTTTCCAGATCGCGCAATTCGCCCACCAGAATGATGTCCGGGTCCTCACGCAGTGCCGAGCGCAGAGCTTCGTTGAAGCCCAACGTGTCCCGGTGCACTTCCCGCTGGTTCACGAGGCATTTCTTGGATTCGTGCACAAATTCGATCGGGTCTTCAATGGTAAGCACATGCTCATATCGGGAATCATTGATGTAATCGAGCATGGCGGCCAGGGTCGTGGATTTACCCGAGCCGGTCGGTCCTGTGACCAGTACCAGCCCACGCGGCACCGAAGACACATCCTTGAACACCTGCCCCATGCCAAGGTCTTCCATGGTCAGCACTTTCGAAGGGATGGTCCTGAACACCGCGCCGGACCCGCGGTTCTGGTTGAAAGCATTTACCCGGAAGCGCGCCACCCCGGGCACCTCGAAAGAAAAGTCGGTTTCCAGGAACTCTTCGTAGTCCTTGCGCTGCTTGTCGTTCATGATGTCATAAATGAGGCCATGCACCTCTTTATGCTCCATCGGCGGAAGATTGATACGACGCACATCACCGTCAACTCGAATCATCGGGGGAAGACCGGCAGACAGGTGCAGGTCAGACGCACCCTGTTTCGCCGAGAACGCCAGCAGTTCAGTAATATCCATAGAGTTCCTCGGAAGGCTTATTCTGATTTTTCATGGTGGCCCGGTTTTTTGCGGGGCATCCGTACGCCGGGATCCGACAGAACGACCGGCCGGCACGGGCTTCCTTCATCGACGCCGTGGGCAAGGACGACCGACAAGCCTTGGCATTTCAGGGCCCTGCGGGTAACGTAAAACGCCAGTCAGACCGCCGGATTCACACCATGACCAGCATAGCAGACAACATCGGGGCCGTAACCCGACGCATACAAAAAGCAACATTGGCGGCAGGCCGCCCGCAGGGCAGCGCCCGCCTGCTTGCGGTGAGCAAGACCCGCGGTCCCGACGACCTGCGCGAAGCGATTGCAGCAGGCCAGCGAGCCTTCGGCGAAAACTACCTCCAGGAAGCTCTCGACAAACAGGCGGCCCTCGGCGATCAGCCTGGCCTGGAGTGGCATTTCATCGGGCCGATCCAATCCAACAAGACCCGGGCCATCGCGGATCACTTTGACTGGGTTCATAGCGTGGACCGGCTCAAGGTTGCCCGCCGCCTGAGCGATCAGCGCGATCCGGACCTCGGGCCGCTCAACCTTTGCATCCAGGTCAATATCAATAACGAGGCCAGCAAATCCGGTGTCAGCCTGGCGGAGCTGCCGGACCTCGCCCGGGCCATCGGTGACTTGCCCAACATCAGCTTGCGGGGCCTGATGGCCATCCCCGATCCAACCCTGCCAGAAGGTGAGTTGCGCCTGACCTTCCGCCAACTGGCGACTGCATTGGCCGACCTGCGTCAGGACGGTGAACCGGCCGGTCCTCTGGACACCCTGTCCATGGGCATGTCGGACGATCTCGAGCTGGCCATTGCCGAAGGCGCAACCCTGGTCCGGGTGGGTACCGCCCTGTTCGGGCAGCGTCCGACGAAGTGATTGACCCACGGCACTTTTCCATCAGCGCCCTAAGACTGAACGGGCGTTATCCTGTTATCATCAATGAACATTTTTTATTCGCCAGGGGGAGCAAACCGTGAGTACCTCGCCAACCATTTCGTTCATCGGCGCCGGCAATATGGCGACAGCCATCATCGGTGGCATGCTGGACAGCGGCTTCAAGGCATCCAACGTCTGGGTCAGCGCCCCGGACGACGGCCATCTGCAGGCGATCAAGCAACGGTTCGGGGTCAGCGTAACCACCGACAACCGACACTGCGCGCAACAGGCTGACCTGGTTATCCTGGCGGTGAAGCCGCAGGTCATGCGGTCGGTGTGTACCGATATTGCGCCGGTGGTCCAGAATACGCGCCCGCTGATTGCCTCCATCGCAGCAGGCCTCGAAGCCGGCACACTGGACACGTGGCTCGGGGGCGGCCTGCCGCTGGTCCGCATCATGCCCAACACTCCGTCTCTGGTCGGCAAGGGGGCCGCGGGCCTGTTTGCCAACGCCCAGGTCAACGATAAACAGAAGCACCTGGTGGAGTCCATCTTCAGCGGCATCGGCTCAGCCCTGTGGGTCGAGGACGAGGCCATGCTGCACGCAGTGACGGCCCTGTCCGGCAGCGGGCCGGCCTATTTTTTCCTGATGCTCGAGGCGCTGGAA
>JAWVWU010000119.1:0-6679 GCA_033723595.1 Marinobacter sp.
CCGATGCTGAAGCCGGCGATCATCGACGCCTGCGGACACTGCGTACTGAGTGATCAGCGGGTCACGGTCGCGGAATACGATCTGCTTCGGTTGATCGTGGATCAGCTGGACTGCCCGATGCCACCGTTGAAAGTCAGGGCCTCGGCAGATCACCCTTAGGCGAGAAACCGGGAAAATTGCAGGCGATGGAGTGTCTGGTAATGGGACAATCGCACCGGACACACCTGGGCTTGTAAGGGTTACTGAGCGGACGGTAAGGCCCGGTCGGCCTTGAGGTCGGACCCTGAGCGGAAGAGGGTATCGATGTCTGGCTGATTGTCTTTGGCCGGCAGCCCCAGCTTTTTACGCACGCCCAGATCAACATCCCACAAACCATTGTACTTCTCGGTGGTGGCGGCCACCGTGTCGCCCTTATTGAGCATGATGGTTGGCCTCAGGAACACCAGCAGGTTCTGCTTCTCCTTGGTTTTAGACTCAGAGGAAAACAGCCGGCCGAGATAGGGAATGTCGCCCAACAGGGGCACCTTGCTCTTATTGACCTTGTAGTTCTCAGAGATAAGACCGCCCAGCACGATGGTTTCGCCATCGTCCGCCAGCACGGTGGTTTTGATTTCACGCTTGTTCGTCACGATGTCCGACGCATTCTGGATACTGTCAGCGACGTTTTCGGTGGATTGCTCGACCACCAGTCGTACCAGTCCATCCGCACTGATGGTCGGCGTTACCTTGAGGGTCAGACCAATATCCCGCCGTTCAATGGTGGTAAATGGATTCGTGGTGCCGTCACCGGTGACGGTCGACTGGCCTGTCCGGAACGGAACGTTCTGGCCGACGATGATCTCGGATTCCTGGTTGTCCAGGGTGATAATACTTGGCGTAGACAGCAGATTGGCGGCGGCGGACGTCGACAGCGCCTGCAGCAATACGCCCCAGGTGATTCCGTTCGTGTTACGCTGCCCAGCGCCAGCGGTCAGGCCACCCGTGGCCGGTGCGAGGACCTGGCCATTCAGAATGGCCCCCAGGACGTCACTCAGACTGCGCCCCACATTGCCAAAGCTTGAGCCCACCACAGGCGTGGAACTGCCGGATTCATCACCAATCGCCAGCTGAACGCCGAGATCCTGACCCAGCTGGTCACTGATTTCAACGATCGCTGCTTCAATCAATACCTGGGCACGTCGCACATCCAGTTGCGACACAATCTGATCCACTTCCTGCATCATCGACGGTTCGGCGCGAACCACCAGCGCATTGAGTCCTTCGTCCGCGAAAATGGAAAATCCGTTACCTGGCCCGGAGCCTGCACCCGCCTTGCCAGCCGCCTGCCCGCTGGACTCTTTCGCCAGCTCACCCATCACACCTTTGAGAATTTCCGTGAGATTCTTGGCGTCCGCATGCTTGAGCCGGATGACCTTGGTGGTGCCACCGGTCGCCGATGGCTGATCCAGTTTGTGGATCAGCGAGCGCATTTTGTCACGGAACGTCTTGTCACCACGCAAAATCAGACGGTTACTGCGTTCATCGGCGGTCACACTGTACTTGCGGGCACCCGCATTGCCGTTGGCGCCCTTGCCCAGTTCGTCCGGTGCCAGCTCCTGCAATAACGTCACCAGATTGCCGACCCAGGCCTCCTTGAGCTGGATAACCTCCACCTCGTACTTCGACGGGCTGTCCAGCTCACGCACGATTTCTTCGATACGATCCACATTCGCTGCGTGATCGCTGACGATCAGGGCATTAGAGGCTGCCACCCCGGCAAGATGCCCATATTTCGCAACCAGCGGGCGAAGAATGGGCACCAACTCGAGAGCGTTGGCATTATTGACCTGGATGACCCTGGTAATCAGCTGCTCGGACGGTATTTTTTTGAACCGGCCCAGCGACTCCGCCGATTGCTTGGCATCCACCTGTTGGACAATCTTGATGACCTCTTCACCGGGAATCGCCGTGAAGCCATGAACCTGCAGCACCGCAAGGAACAGATCGTAAATTTCGTCCTTGTTCATGGGTGCACTCGACAGCACCGTTACCTTGCCTTTCACTCTCGGATCGACCACAAAGCTATAACCGGTAATGTCAGCTACCTGGGTAACAAACGCCCGGATGTCCGCATCTTTCAGATTAAGCCGCCAGGTTCCTTCAGGTTGAGCATCAGCCGCGCTGGCCATCAGAGGCAGCATCAAGACAAGCAGCAGTATCGCCCTTAGAAAAGGTAGCTTTGTGTTAATCATGCAACGGTCACGTCCTGTCTGAATAGGGACCAACATACAGCCGGTCAGTTGTCACTGCGGCAAGGCGTAGCTCACCGTAAATCGCGCCCCATCACGCTCAATTTCCACGTCAAGCTGGGCCTCGGAGCGCCAGTTGTCGAGCAACTCCCGGTCTTGCTCGAAATTGCCAAGCGGCTCGCCATTGATCGCGGTGATCACATCGCCCTTTTGCAGATTCATCGCCTGCAGCATGGCGTTCGAACCATCGTAGACGTAGCCTTGCGTCGCGCCATCCTGTACCGGGCGAAGACCAAATGCAACAAGCGCCGCAGCACCTTGTGAATCGAGTCGGGCTTTCGCGTCCGCGACAAAATCATCAGGGGTAGTCGACGACGAAGCGCTGGCCTGCTCTGTAATCAGGTCCGGCGATTCACTGTCCTCAAACGTCAGCGTCTCGAAGGTTCCGCTTCGACGCAGCAAAATCTGGCCGGGACTGACGTCAACCAGTTCAGCGTTACCTGGCAAGGTGTCGCCGATGCGATAATGCGAGGCAACGCCATCGGTACCCGCAACTATAGCACCCGACAACGCCGGCTGCTTTGATACGAACACCCCTTCCAGTTTTAAACGGAGATTGGTTTCTGGTGCCTGTTTGCGAATCACGTCGGCGACAGGTTGATCAGCCGCCGGTTGACCAAAAAAATCATATGAGGACAACGGCCGCTTGCTGATTCCTTGATCCACTGCCGTCATCGTGCCACGCGTCAACGTACCGATCGACCGGTCCTGCCAGGCAATCAGCCAGGTCAGATTGGCCAAGACCACCGCAAAGTAAACCACCAGGGCGACCAGCGCTGCATTGGCCAGAACGCGGGGGAGCCAGGCCGGCAAGGACATGTAACGTTGGCCCATCAGCGTCGGCCTCCTGGCAAGAGCGGTTGCCTGACCTTGAAGATAACGTCACCCGGGCTCGCCGCGCCGGACCAGCTTTGACCCGCCAGATCCAGCAATCGCTTGTAAACCCGGACTTCGAGCATACCGTCAGGCAGGATGTCTGCGTCCGCAACGGGTTGATCGCTTCCCTGCCGGGCGACCTGCAATGACAACCGACCGGACTGACCGGATACCGATGCTTTCATGGCTGGGAATTGCGCACTCTGACTGCGACCACCCTGAGGCCAGACTACGCTGCCGCCCGGCCAGGTCGCCAGCCCGTCCGCTGCCTGAAACCGGCCATCCTGCCAGCTCAAAGACAGCTGTTCGATGCTGACGTCGCCGTCCAGCATGGCACCTCCGCTCTTTTCAATCAGCGACGCAAAGTCCTTGACGTGGATACGTCCGCGGGCCTCCAGGTTCGCCCGATCCGGCCAGCCGGCGATCAGACGTCCATGCACCTGCGAGCCGAGCGATTCGATGGTGAACCCGACCGGAAGAGCGAGTGTCGTGAGCGACGGCCAGTTCAGTTGCCAGTGAACAATGAGTGGACGTCCCTGAAAGGACAAGCCTGTTGCCCCGTTCCAGATCGTTCCCGAAACCTGATGCACAGTCAGTTGTGGGGGCAATTCAATGCGGGGAGATAGCCAGTGCCAAAGCCAGCCGGCCGGAACCAGCAGAACAGCCGTCACCAGATAGACCAACACACCAATCAGGACCAACCAGAGAACTTTCGCGGTGCGCAGAAAGGATGTGTTTGCTGATTCGGTCATACGTTGGTCACAGTGACTGAAGTGGCTCGCGTTCAAGGCGCGGGAGCCTGAGTCTAACAAAGCCTTGCGCCAAGTTCATGACGAAAATACAAAAAAACCCCACGCAAGGCGTGGGGTTTTTGGGGGTTCAGGGCTGAAAGCCTGAAAGGTTGACCGGCATCACATCATGCCGCCCATGCCTCCCATGCCGCCCATTCCACCCATGTCAGGCATACCGCCACCTGACTTCTCGTCTTCCGGCTCGTCAGTGATCATCGCTTCGGTGGTGATCATCAAACCGGCAACGGAGGCGGCCGCCTGCAGCGCAGACCGCGTCACCTTGGCCGGATCGAGGATACCCATTTCAAGCATGTCACCGTATTCACCGGTAGCCGCGTTATAACCAAAGGTGCCCTCGCCCTGGCGAATCTTGTCGACAACGACCGAGGCTTCGGCACCGGCGTTGCTGACAATCTGGCGCAGAGGCGCTTCCATCGCACGACGCAGGATGTTTACGCCAACTTTCTGGTCTTCGTTGTCGACGTTTACTTCGGTCATCGCGTTCAGGGCACGAATCAGGGTGACGCCGCCACCGGCAACGATGCCCTCTTCAACCGCAGCACGGGTTGAGTGCAGAGCATCTTCAACGCGGGCCTTCTTCTCTTTCATTTCAACTTCGGAGCCGGCGCCGACCTTGATCACAGCCACACCGCCAGCCAGCTTGGCTACACGTTCCTGCAGCTTCTCCTTGTCATAGTCGGAGCTGCTGTCTTCGATCTGCTTGCGGATCTGCTCGACACGCGCCTCGATATCGCCTTGGGCACCATTACCATCAATGATAGTGGTGTTTTCCTTGGTGATGTTGACGCGCTTGGCCGTGCCCAGATCGTCCAGCGTGGTATTTTCCAGGCTCAGACCGACTTCTTCGGAGATAACGGTACCGCCGGACAGAATGGCGATGTCCTGCAGCATTTCCTTGCGACGATCACCGAAACCAGGCGCTTTGACAGCAGCCACTTTGACAATGCCGCGCATGTTGTTGACAACCAGTGTGGCCAGCGCCTCACCTTCGATGTCTTCAGCAATGATCATCAGAGGCTTACCAGCTTTGGCGACACTCTCCAGCACCGGCAACAGCTCGCGGATGTTGGAGATTTTCTTGTCAACCAGCAGGATGTACGGGTCGTCCAGTTCAGCTGACATGCTGTCCTGGTTGTTGATGAAGTACGGCGACAGGTAGCCGCGGTCGAACTGCATGCCCTCAACCACGTCCAGTTCGTCTTCGAGGCCGCGGCCTTCTTCGACGGTAATAACGCCTTCTTTACCAACACGCTCCATGGCATCGGCGATGATCTTACCGATGGTTTCGTCGCCATTGGCAGAGATAGTGCCAACCTGGGCGATGTTGCGGCTGTCGTCGCAGGGCTTGGAAGCAGCATGAATCGCTTTGACGGCAACCTGAGTTGCCTTGTCAATACCACGCTTGAGATCCATCGGGTTCATCCCGGCCGTTACCGCCTTGATGCCCTCGTTGACGATGGACTGGGCAAGAACCGTGGCGGTTGTTGTTCCGTCACCGGCCGTATCATTGGTCTGGGATGCCACTTCCTTGACCATCTGGGCGCCCATGTTCTCGAACTTGTCTTTCAGCTCGATTTCCTTCGCTACGGATACGCCGTCCTTGGTTACGGTCGGCGCACCGAACGACTTATCCAGCACCACGTTGCGGCCTTTCGGGCCGAGTGTCACCTTGACGGCATCTGCCAGGATATTGACCCCTGCGACCATACGCTTGCGTGCGTTGTCACCAAACTTGACGTCTTTAGCTGCCATATCTCTTTGTCCTATTTCTTAAATCCAATCATTGTTTCGGTGATTTGCCGCGCAAATCCCGGATTGAATGAGCGTGCCGGCTTACTTTTCCAGCACACCGTAAATGTCGTTTTCACTCATGATCAGCAGGTCTTCACCGTCGATTTTCACGGTGTTGCCGGCGTATTGGCCGAATACAACCGTGTCACCCACTTTGACCGCAAGCGCACGGGTCTCACCGTTATCGAGGATACGGCCGTTGCCAACCGCCAGCACTTCACCCTGTGAAGGCTTCTCTTTCGCGTTACCCGGCAGCACGATGCCACCCGCTGTTTTCTCTTCTTCTTCCTTACGGCGCACGACAACACGATCGTGTAGCGGACGAATTTTCATTGCTCGGTTTCTCCAGTCGTCAGATTGTCTTTGGCAATGATGTTTGCCTGTCAAGCATTGGGTGTTAACCGCCTGTTTCCCGGCGAATTATCACCCTCAGCAAACTTGTGTTCCTTATGTGGGGCTGCGGTCGGGCTTTTCAACGCCCGGCGACAATTTTTTTTATTTTTTTTCGATACGATCCGGGTCCCGACCAGCGTCGTCGGCGGACTCTTCCTCATATTCACCTTCGATCACATTCTCCCGGTCCCGGGGCGACCGGCCGGCAAATGGATCAAAGCCGGCACCACCGTTTTGCCCGAAGGGTCCACGTTGTCCGGCAGTGAACTCGAATCCGCCACCCCGGGACTGCGCCGTGACGGTCATTCGCTTGAGCGCATAGGCCGCCAGCCAGTGTCTTGTGCCCGGCAGCAAACACAAAAAGCCGACCGAATCAGTCACGAACCCCGGCGTCAGGAGCAAGGCGCCACCGACTGCCAGTATCAGACCTTCAGCGACTTCCTTCGCCGGCAGCTCGCCGCTGTTCAGGCGCTGGTTGGCCTTAAGCAACGTGGCCAGCCCCTGCTGGCGCAGCAGCGC
>JAWVWU010000120.1:0-6658 GCA_033723595.1 Marinobacter sp.
AGAAACGATAGTGCCGATGCACCGGCATATGCAAGTGCACCGGCAATGTCTTATGCAGTCACCCTTGCCTATACTCTGATCAATTACTCGCCCAGGGCGACAAATTAGGAGGGATTCGTGGAAACTGTCGGTAAGGAACTATTGACACTGCTTAAAACACACCATGATGGGTGCAGCTTATACGCTTTACACGACATATTGGGTTTAAGCACTCAGGCTGTGTACGACATAGCTAACGGTCACTCATCAATGGGTGCCGATACTATACTGATCGCTTGTGATGTTCTCGGCATAGATAGCCGTCCTTGGCTCATTCGTGCCGAGTTAGACCGGTGCAGGTCTCCGAAAAGGCGACAAATTCTTGAGCGTATTCTATCCGAACTCGATAGCCCGGCAGGCCGCGCCATTGCTGGCCTCTGGCTATTTTGCGTGGTGGTAATTCCGGGGGTTTTTGGGACGTGACTTTCTATACATTATGCGCAGTTGTGGATAACTCCACCGCGCCCGCTGACCCTCCACATTTCACAACTTATGACCTCAACGGTTCGCGTTTTGGTGCTCTAACTCCTTGTTTGTTGGTCCCGGGAATATTCCCGGGCACTAACGATGGAGTGTTACCAAATGGGCCGATTATTAGATTTTTCCGCTATGACCAGTAAACGCCGTATGAAAAAACGGTCTAAGGCAGGCCGCCCAAAAACCAAGTTTTTTCAGCTCAAACTGGTTACCGGGGGGCTCGATACCTGGGTTCAGTTGGAACCGGCCCGCGTCGCCGCGCTGGTCGGCGTGTCGGTGCAGACGGTGTACCACTGGATCAACGGCACCAAAACGCCCGCCCCCACGACCCTGGCATTGCTGGAAATTGTCGCCGGTGGCCTGCTGCCCTGGCGGGGCTGGCACGGCTGGCGCCTGTCGCCGGAGACCGGGCGCCTGATCGCGCCCAACGGCTATTCGTTTCAGCCCGGCGAGTTGGCGTGGTGGTCGTTGCAGAAACAGTTGATCCGGGAGCTTGAGCGGGATAACGCGGGGCTACGGTTGCAGTTGGAGATCTTGCGCGCCCAGGTCAACGAACAGGCCGCCAATAACCTGTTGCCGTTCACGAAGGCGAAAAAATACCGGGGCTGACCCCGGTCAATGGGTTATTTTTTCAGGTGGCGGAGGCCCTTGATGCCAAAGCTGGCGGTGATCGCCACCCCGAGAAAGTACCGGTAATAGTCCGGCATCCCATCCAGCGCCGCAAATCCGGCGCTGGCCGCGTCGACGCCCTGCGGGAAGAAACACATGATCGCGGGGATCGACAGGACCACGGTCCAGTATTCGTCTTTCCAGCTTGTGGCGCTGGCCTTGGCTTGCAGGGCTTCCCACTCCCCGGCGTTCTGCGCCGCGTTGACCATCACGGTCGCTTCGGCGTCGGCTTTGGCCTGGGCCTTTTTCTGGTGGCCCTGAATCCAGGTTTTGCCCAGATCAACCAGGTCGGACAGGATCGGGATTGCCCACATCGTCATGTCTCCGTTGATGCATCAGCGCCAGTTGCAGTTCATGGCGCTGAATCATGGTTTCGTTCGCGGTCAGCCGCGCCGTGTGCTCGGCGATGCGTTCTTTCAACCACGTCACGTTGACTTTGTTGCCGATCACCGCCCCGGTGGCGCCGCCCACGGCGGACACCAAGCCGATCAGCACGGCCAGCATTCCCGGTTCCATATCAGCCCCCGAGCCAGCCGTTAAGCGTGTCGCCCAGGCCCGAGCGGGCCGCCTGATAGACGTCAAACTGCACGGTGGCCACGCCGCCGCTGTAGTCGGTGCTCACCGCCTTGCCAATGTTCGACTTGGCGGTTTTGCCCCACTGGAACCCGGCGACGGCGCCCAGGACGAAGCCGACCGCGACCCACGGAACGGCCCGGCCCATCAGTTCGCCCACCAGTCTTTGACCGATTGCACCGCGTCGGCGGTGTCGGTGCCGAGGGTGCCCTTGCCATCGGTGACGGCGCCGTACAGCGCGTTAAAGCCGCTGTTGAACACGTTGTCGTGATTGACCGGGTTCACCGCCTGGGCGGTGTCTTTGATCACTTCGGTGGCTTGACGTTTTAGATACCAGCCGCCGATCACCACGACAGCGGCGGCGATGGCGACGTTCTTCGGGCTCCACATAGTGGCCTCGCTCAGTTGGCGGTCAGGGTGTTGCCGGTGTTTTTCTCGGCCTGATGCCGGTACAGGTACAGCGCCAGATACAGCGCGCCGCCGTAGAAAATGATTTTTTTCGTGTTCATGCCAGTTCGATCCCCTGGTTGATCAGGCTGTCCGGGTAAGGCTGGACGCCGTTTTCGTGGTGGATGATGCCCTTGATCAGCGCCGCATAGTCGCCGCTGTACAGGGTCTGTTCCGGGTCCAGGCCGGTATAGTCGCTGACCGCCCGGATATAGGCTTCGGTCTTGTTCTCGCCGCTGGGCGCCCACCGGCTGATGACCTCGCGCACCGTGTCAATGCCCGGCCCGCCCAGGCCCGGCAGGCCGTCGCGGTTGCGGTAGGTGTTCAGGGTCCGCGCCATGGCCCGGATTCCCCAAACCGGTGAGATGAACACGGCGAACCGGCTGTCCGGGCTCTGGTCCGTCGCCAGCCCCTGCCAGTTCGCGCCCTTCTCGATGTTGCCGGGGTTGTTGTTGCGGATGCCTCGCGGCGCCTCCGAGCCGGTGCCCGCGTTACCGGATCGCACCGCGAGATACACACCGGCGCCCAGGGCGCCCAGGATGGTGAGATTCATATCAGCACCCGGTCACGACGGTCGGCTGTTCAACGGCCAGCACGGTGTCGACTGTTGCGGTTGTTCCGGCATCCGCCGCCGTGGTGACATTCAGGTTGACGGACAATTCCGCCTCGCCTGCGACGCCTGCCAGCGTGATACCGGCTTGGCCCTCAATCACCGTGGCCGTTGTCAAATCGACCGGAATGCTTTTCAGCACGGTGCCCCCGGCTTTCAGTTCCAGGGTTGCCGCACCGGCTGCGGTGGCCGCTGACAACCGGATCAGATAGCGAAAGGTGGCGGGCTTGTAGCTCAGTTGACTGAGCGGGCCCAGGCCGATCTGCATTTGCGTCGGGGTTTCGGTCTGCGCGACGGCGGCCAGATTGACCGCCATTTTTGGTTCAAAGTAGAACAGCGTTTTGCCAGCAAATACGCTCATCAGAATGCGCCCTCCAGGGCCAGTGAATCGTCAATGGTAATGATCAGTTGCCCCGGCAGCAGTGTCCCGAAATTATCGGCAATGTTCTGTCGGTCAAAGGTCTGGGTGCCGCCGAGCCGCCGTTTGAACGGCAGGCCGTCCTGGTTTTTGCTCATGCTCAGCGAGTAGATGTGATCCAGATAATCGGCCCCAATCGGGCGCTTGAAATACCATTCCAAGGCCGCCCGGATCAGTTCGCCCTGAACGACCAGTCCGCTGGGTGTCTGGGCCAGCGTGATTGAGGCCGTTGTCTGCACGGTGTTGGGCAGGTTTAGCAATGCCCGCGTCAGTTCGCAGCCGCTTTTGATCGCGTCAAATTCAGGCTTGGTGGTCACATCGTCCAGCGCGGTTTTTCGGACGATACCTTGTGTTCCGCTATTAACCATTCCCCAGGCAAACAGACCGGTAAACAGTCCACCCTTTGCCCAGGCAATACCGGATGACGGCGGCGCCAGCTTCACGGTTTTTGGTGTCGCTCGCTCACTGATGCTGATGCCGTTTACTGAACTGCAGTACACGAAGTCACCGGTCAGCCGGTCAATACGGAATCGCGCTGTGCCGTATTTTCCACCGTTTATTTTGGTCACGGTCAGCGCATTGTCGATCTGGTACAGCCGTTCATCGCCCGGCGTTGATCCGCCGTTGGAGGCGATCAGGGTATCCGTGAACGGGTCGTAATCAATCCCGGTGGTTTCGTCGCCGGGTCCGCCCGATTGCAACGGAAAGGTCAGAATCAGCGTCAGACCGCTTTGCGTGACGCTGTAGAGCTTGTTGTTTTGAACCAGCACATAGCCCTTCCCGGGCCAGTAGGCGACATCGACTGTGTGCGAATCGGTGGCCAGCGTGGCCGCGCCCACCTGGAACAGTGTTTCGCGGTCGTAGAACGTCAGATTATTGGCCGCGCCGTAGGGGTCATAAATTGACACCTCTCCGGCTGGTCCCCAAAAGGTCACGCGTGCTCGGTTCGGGCTTTCAATCACCCGCGATTTAATGACCTCGTTTTGCAGGTAGCTTAATTGCTCGATCCGGGTCGGAATCAAATCCAGCACGACGTCATAGCGCGTGTCCGCCACCAGGGTGCCGTCCGCTTTTCTCAATCCGGGCTCAACCTGGATTTCGCCTTTGACTATTTGACTGGAATAGTCGCCCTGGCCGATGGTCATGATTACCTGGGCCGGGTTGGTCAGGTCCGGGTTTTCGATCTCGAACTGTTCAAACGGGCGGGGCCGGTATTTGTCGCCGATTTCCATCGTGACGCGGGTCTGGCCCGAGCGTCCGTCGCTGATGATCACGTTGATCGGACGGTCCGCGAATTTCAGGAAAATGAAATCCCCGGCCACGTTCACCGGCTGGGCGCCGCCCGGTTCGAGTCGCTTTTTAATGTCTTGTGCGGCCATGCTATGCGCGCCCCTTGATGAAAATCAGACCGGCGATGATGCTGCCGCCGATCAACAGTTTTTTGGTCAGGTCCGCGACGATCTGGCCGCCCTCGCTGCGGGTTGCTTTTTGCGCGAACGCCAGCGCCCGGTCGGTGTTCTGACTCAGAAATTGCAGGCTGGTCTTGTTGGCGTCGTTGACCGAACTGATCGCGCCGTTGAACAGGTCGCCGGTCAGCTTTCGGCTCTGCGCCGTGTCGGCGTAGGCGCTATCGGCCAGATTCATGGTCAGGGCGGTATTTGCCGCCCCGGCTTTCTGCGCAAAGTCCAGGCTGCCCGCGACCGCGCCGTGATCGGTGCTGATCACGTCGCCGCCGACACTCAGCGTTGAATCCGCCAGATTGACGTTTTTGGCCAGCCCGCTGCCGCCACCGCCGCCGCCGTAGTCCACGTTGTTGAACGTGGTGTTTTTGTTGGTGGTGGTGGTGTCACTGGACGATTTACTGTCAAAAAAGCCCATCACATACCCCGCATACGGCTGATGATGAACAGCCCGCCGAGTACCAGACCGCCCACGACAATGGGCTGCGACCACGCCGCCGCTTTTACGGACGCGGGCGCTTCAAAGGTGTAATTGGACCCGCCGATTGCGCCGTCTGACCGGCCCCCGGTGGCCGTTGAGCTTGGCCCGGTGAGACCTCCGGCGCCGCCCGAGATACCCCCGGGCAAACCTGGAATCGCCATAATTACCCCTTCAGGTACAGATACCCGGTGATCGCCAGACCGCCCGCAATCCACCACTTGTACTGTCCCCACACCTGGCCCACCGTCGCGCTCACTCCGGTGGCGGGTTTATTCGCCTCTGGGCCGTCTACTGGCTGCTGAATGTTGGTGTCGTACTGCGTCTCGGGGCGGGACGCCGGAGCGCTTGGGGCTTGTGGCCCAAGCTCCGACTTGATCCGCGCCGCCGCCGCGTCGGTGGTGGCGTTGAGCAGGGTCGATCCGGTCTGTTGGATGGTTTCCAGCCAGTCGGCCATGGTTGTCCCCTTAATCGCCCAGGATGCCGAGATACTCGGATACGAACCCGATGGTGGCCGCGCCGGTCATGCTCAGCCGATAGCGGAAGTCCTGATACCCGCGAAGGTCCAGCGCGTTTTCGCCGTAGCTGTTTTCGGTGAAGTCGACCACCTGCACCGTGCCCTGGGGGCTGCGCTCGCCGATCACTTGCATGTACTCGTTCAGCGCCTTGGTGCGCTCGAACACTTTATACAGCCCGCGCTCTACGACGATTTTTGAAATGTCGTTCGCGCTCGGGAACAGAAACGCGGCATTGAGGGCTGCGGCGGTCGGCTGGTTGAACGGCAGGTCCGACACTTCCAGTTCACCGGCACCGGCTGCGGTGCGGTTGTGGGTCGTGACGTGCATCACGGTGCCGACGCCGCCCGGATCGGACGCGCTCACGGTGGCGTAAACCTCAATCGAGGGATTGACCGCCGTCGCGTCAATGTCGATCTCCATGAACAGCGAACTGATCATTTCACCGTTCTGGCCCTTGGAGCCGGTGTTCAGCGCCGTGACTTCTTCCATCACGCGATCTTTCAGCGCCTTCCGGTCGAACGGGATGAACAGCACACCCAGGCCGCTGGCGTTGTCATACGCGGGCAGGCCGTAGAACTGGTTGATCACGTCCCGGCGTGTCGCGCTGTAGCGGTGGATCGTTTTGTTGTTGGCAATCACCCGAATCTCGGTGATTTTTGCCAGGTCCAGGTTGGTGACCAGTGAGGCGTCATGGTATTTGCTGCCAATGGCAAACTTGACCGTGGCCGTCTGGCCCGATGCGACCCCTTCGGGTGACTGCACTTTTTTGCTGATGCGCTGGCCCATGGATCAGCCCCCCTTCACTACGGTGCCAATTTTCGCAAAGCCCGTAGACCGCGCCGCATACGCCAGACCGCCGACCACCGCAGAGGCCACCACAATGGTGGTCAATTGCTTTTTGTCGACGTTCTGGTTCCACCAGTTCTTGATACTGTCCATACTCGCTGGCTCCCGCCGTTAAGTTCGTGA
>JAWVWU010000121.1:0-6626 GCA_033723595.1 Marinobacter sp.
AACAGCATGACGTAAACACCGGTTTCCGGCAGTTGTGGGTCGAGGCCGTGTTCGAAAATCAGCGCCTGACGCTCGTCTTCCAGGCTGTTCTGATCAAGCCCGGTGATCAGCTCGCTGACCGGGGCCAGTTCGAAGGGGATGTCCATGCCGATCGCGTCGAAGATGCGCTCGACGAGTGCTTCGTCCGGGTCGAGGCCGTCCACGTAGACGGTCTGGTCCGGGAGATCCTCGTGCAGGGCGCGGGCCAGTTCAATCAGTGGAACGCCCTGTTCGTAAAGGTAGCGGAGATCGACGTCGGGCTCTTCCTCCGAGTCCGGCAGCCAGTCATCGTCCGGTGCAATGACCACCACCTTCATGCGACCATCGGCCAGTGACCAGGCCATGGCGGTCGGGAAGAACCAGTCGCCGGACTGGCAGTACTCGATGTCCAGAAAGCGCGGAACCGCGTTGAGCGTCGCCACAATCATCTCCTGCCTGTCGGCCTCGTGCACGCGTTGGGTTTGCAGTGGTCACCGGGAGGTGGCTGTTCGGGGTATCACGTTGAATGACCCGAGGCACTGCCACAAATCTGTGGCATCATGCCACATAGATCGATTCATTATCAGCCCAGACAAGGAAACCATGGAACACAACGATTTCAATCAAAGGTTGCTGGATTTTCTGGCCCGCTCCGTCACACCGTGGCATGCCGTTCACACCATGACAGACGAGCTGGATGCCGCCGGTTTTATTGCCCTGGACGAACGCGAGGAATGGTCCCTGTCGCCGCGTCAGGGGTATTACGTGGTTCGCAACGGGACCGCGCTGGTCGCATTCCGCACGGGAACCAGTGATCCGACAGCCGCGGGCATCCGGATGGTCGGGGCGCACACGGACAGCCCCTGCCTGAAGGTCAAGCCAAACCCCGAGCTTCGTCGTAAGGGCTATTTTCAGCTGGGCGTAGAGGTCTATGGCGGCGTGTTGCTGAACCCGTGGTTTGACCGCGACCTGTCGCTGGCCGGGCGAGTGACGATCCGGGATAACCACGGCGAGGTCAGTGACGTGCTGGTCAACTTCCGTAAGGCGGTTGCCTTCATTCCCAGCCTGGCGATCCACCTCGACCGGGAAGCCAACAGCAATCGTACCGTCAATCCGCAGACGGATCTGCCGCCGGTGCTGATGCAATCGGCAGAGACTGATGGCGTGACCTTCCATGAGCTGCTGGCGACGCAGATCATGCGCGAGTACCCGGATCTGTCGGTCAGCAAAGTCCTCGGGTATGAACTCAACTTTTATGATGCCCAGCCGGCAGCGGTGGTGGGCCTGGATGACGAGTTCATTGCGTCGGCGCGGCTGGATAACCTGCTCAGCTGCTACATCGGCCTGCAGGCCCTGCTGCAGAGCTCCGGCGAGCAGCCGGCGTTGCTGGTCTGCAACGACCACGAGGAAGTCGGCAGCATGTCCGCGGAAGGCGCCCAGGGCCCGTTCCTGGCCTCGGTTCTGGATCGCTGGTGCGGTGCCGCCAACCGCAGCCGGGCCATCGCCCGCTCAATGATGATTTCGGCAGACAACGCCCACGGTGTGCACCCGAACTTCAGCGATCGTCACGACGACAATCACGGGCCGCTGCTGAACAAAGGCCCGGTCATCAAGGTCAACCACAACCAGCGTTACGCCACCAACAGCCGGTCGGCTGCTTTTTACCGCAACCTCAGCGATGAACTGGATCTGCCCAGCCAGACGTTTGTGGTGCGCAGCGATATGGGCTGTGGCAGTACCATTGGCCCGCTGACCGCGGCCAACCTGGGCATCACCACCCTGGATATCGGTGTACCGCAGTTTGGTATGCATTCCATTCGTGAACTGGCCGGTACGGCGGACGCCCATACCCTCTATCAGGTGTTGCGTGCGTATATGCAGCAAGCGGATGTGAGTTGCTAATGAACCGAACGGCACACCAGGCACTGCAGAAACAGAAAAGCCGTCCCGGAGGACGGCTTTTCAGAATAAGTGGCTCCCCGAGCTGGGCTCGAACCAGCGACAAACGGATTAACAGTCCGTTGCTCTACCAACTGAGCTATCGGGGAACAGCGTCGTAGAGGCGCGCATATTAAGGATTTTGCTGACACCGGTCAAGCCCCTGAATTGAAAGATTAAAGCCGGTCTGTGTCGGTCCGTCCATTTCCATCCGTATTCGCAGGAGTTGTACCGTCCATGTCCGGTTTTGCCTCGTCTTCGTTCCCCATTCCCGCCGAGCCGGGCGATGCGGCCGGTTTCCGTGCCTATCGTCCACCGCTGTGGCTACGCAGCGGGCATGTGCAGTCGGTCTGGCCGAGCCTGTTCCGTCGGGTGGGCCTGATGGCGCCGGAAACCGAGGTACTGACGACCCCGGACGATGACGAACTCCACCTTGACTGGTACCGGCAGGGCGGCACACGCCTGGCGATCCTGTCACACGGTCTGGAAGGGCATAGCCGGCGACCCTACATGCTGGGCCTGGCGCGAGCATTGCTGGCTGAGGGTTGGGACGTGCTGGCCTGGAACTTCCGGTCCTGTGGCGGCACCATGAATCGTCAGCCGCGTTTCTATCACAGCGGCGCCACCGGTGACCTCGCGCTGGTGGTCGAACAGGCTCTTGAGCGGAACTATCGTGCTATCTCCCTGTCCGGTTTCAGCATGGGTGGCAATCTGACGCTGCTGTATCTGGCACAGCAGTCCGGTGCTATCGATCCGAGGATCCAGGGCGCTGTCACGTTTTCCGTGCCCTGCGACCTGGCGGGCAGCGCGGACATGCTGGCGCTGCCGAGTCGACGGATCTACATGCAACGATTTCTCAAGGACCTGGGTGAGAAAATGGCGGAAAAGGCCCAACGGTTCCCCGGCCTGATCGATATCGAGGGGTTTGACCGGATTCGGACGTTTCACGAATTCGATGACCGGTATACGGCGCCGTTGCACGGCTTCCGCGACGCCGCCGACTACTGGGCCCAGTGTTCGGCGCTGGGCCGGTTGGCCGATATCCGCGTTCCGACCCTGATGATCAACGCGCTGGATGACCCGTTTCTGTCTGCCCGGTGTTTCCCCCGCGAACCGGCTGTACTGGGCGACTGGGTCAGGCTGGAGGCGCCCCGCTGGGGCGGTCACGTGGGGTTTGTGGAGCGCGCGCCGGATGGTCTCTACTGGTCAGAGAAACGCGCCCGGGTATTTCTGCGAAGCCTGGGGTGAGCCGCGGGTTTGCCGCAACCGGGTCTCGCCGGCGTCAGGACGCGGCCGTTGTCGACGTCAGCATCGGTTTCAGCACCGGCCAGACGTTATCCAGCAATCGCGGCTGCGCCTCGGCGTTAGGGTGCATGGCATCTCCTTGCATCAGCTCGGGCCGGTCGTAGATGCCGTCAAGGATGAAGGGAACCAGCGATGTGGACAGCGACTGCGCCAGGGTCGGGTAGATGGCAGCAAATGCCCGGGTGTAGCCAGGGCCATAGTTGGGCGGCATCTGGATGCCTGCCAGTAGCACGCGGGCGCCGGCCTGGCGACAGAGCTTGATCATCCGGGTCAGATTGTCGGTAATCACGGAGGGCGGGAACCCCCGCAGCCCGTCGTTACCACCCAGTTCGATGAGTACCACGTCGGGATGATGTTGTTCCAGAAGCCCAGGCAGGCGCCGCAGGCCGCCGTCCGTGGTCTCGCCACTGATGCTGGCGTTGACGACCGTCCACCGGGCGGACAGCGTTTGATCCAGACGCTTTTGCAACAGCGTGACCCAGCCCTGACCGGTCGGTACGCCATAGCCGGCACTCAGGCTGTCGCCGAGCACCAGCAGGGTGCCGGAAGCGCCATGGGCCATGCCGGCAACGAGCAGGCAAAGCAGACAAAGTATTGATCTCAGGGAACTGGCACGCGTATTAATCAGAGGTTCCTCATCCTATTGATCTTGACCCTGCAGGAGATTTCGTGACTGATACAGCGATGACAACCGGTACGCCCTCACAACCAATGTTGCGGGTGTCGGACCTCAGCCACCGAGTGGATCTGGGCAGTGATACGCTGACGATCTTGCAAGGGGTCAATCTGGAAATCAAGCCGGGCGAATCCGCCGCCATCGTGGGTCGTTCCGGCTCGGGTAAAACCACTCTGCTGGGCCTGCTGGCCGGGCTGGATACGCCGTCGGAGGGCACCGTCGAGCTCGGGGGTGCGGTGATCAGTGCGCTGGACGAGGATGAACGGGCCAGGTTACGGGCCCAACGGGTCGGCTTTGTATTCCAGTCGTTTCAGTTGCTGCCCGCGCTGACCGCCCTTGAAAACGTCATGCTACCGCTGGAACTGGGCGGGCTGGACGCGCCCGAGGCCCGTGCGCGGGAACTACTGGAACGCGTCGGATTGGGTGAGCGGCTGTCCCATACGCCCCGCCAGTTGTCCGGTGGTGAGCAGCAGCGGGTGGCCATCGCCCGGGCGTTTGCGGCCAATCCAGTGATTCTTTTTGCGGATGAACCAACCGGCAATCTTGATAACCACACCGGCCAGGCCATTTCCGATCTGCTGCTGTCCCTGAACCGGGAACAGGGCACGACGCTGGTCCTGGTCACCCACGACGAAAAACTCGCGGAGCGTTGTCAGCGCCACTTCAACATCGATGCGGGACACCTGACCGAATCCGGAGTAACCCCCGCATGAGTGCAACAGGCAAGCTGGTTTCGGTCCGCAGGGACTGGCGTGAGCGCGATGTCCGCGTCCTGCTGGCTGCGCTGATGGTGGCCGTGGCCACGGTCGCCACGATCGCGCTGTTTGCCAGTCAGCTTCAGACGACCCTGGTGAGCTCCGCCAGTGCGTTCCTGGCGGCTGACCGGCAACTGGAGTCCGAGAATGGCCAGCCGATTCCGCCGGCCTGGTTCGAGCAGGCCAGGACGGAGGGTCTCAAGACCGCCCGGATGACCGAGTTCTCCACCATGATCGCCGGTGGCGACCGCTTCCAGCTGGTGTCGGTGAAGGCGGTGGGGCCACATTACCCGCTGCGGGGTGAGATCGAGTTCCAGTCCGCGCTCGACCAGCCTCACCAGATGGTAAAACAGGGGCCCGGTCGGGGTGACGTCTGGCTGAGCCCGAGGCTGCTACAGCTACTGTCGGTCAGGGTCGGTGACACAGTCGACGTCGGTAACCTGACGCTGACGGTGTCGGGTGTGCTGGTGCGGGAGCCGGACGGCGGCTTCAGCATGTCAGCGCTGGCGCCTCGCATCATGATGAACGTTGACGATGTCCCGGCGACCGGGGTCATCCGCACCGGTAGCCGGGTCAACTATGTGGCGTTGTTCGCCGGCGACGAGTCCGCCCTGAAGTCCTTCCATCAATGGCTTAAGCCCAGATTAGGCCCCAGCCACGAATGGAAGAGTGTGCAAGACGGTCAGGCGCTGTCGCAGTCGCTGGCAAAGGCCGAGCGGTTCCTGCTGCTGGGCGGCAGCCTCGCGGTGCTGTTGGCGGCCGTGGCCGTGGCGGTTGCGAGCCGCCAGTATGCGCTGGGCCAGCGTGATACGGTGGCTCTGCTAAAAACCCTGGGGGTCGGCAGTCGCCGCATCGGGCAGCTGTACGTCCGTCGCCTGATGCTCTGGGGCATCGCCGGCATCGCCGGTGGTCTGCTGGTGGCGATCCCCCTGTACGGCTTGCTCTCGCAGGTCGTGGCGTCGGCGCTGGATCGGCCGCTGGCCTACACGATTGACCCCATGGCGCTGACGCCGGCGCTTTTGACGGCCCTGGTGTCATTGTTCGGCTTTGCCTATCCGCCGCTGCGCCGATTACGCACGGTACCGGCCATGCAGGTCCTGCGCAGTCAGCCGGGCGAGGCCGGATGGGCTGCGGTCATTGACGCCGGCATTGCAGCATTCGCCGTCTTTGGTCTGGTCTGGCTGTACGCCCGAGATATCTCACTTGTCCTGTCGCTCCTGGGCGGGCTGGCGGTATTGTTGCTGGTGCTCGCGGCGGTGGGCTGGTTGCTGGTCATGGCGTTGCGTCGGCTGTCAGGCGGCGGCAGTGCCTGGCGTCTGGCTCTGCTGGCGCTCTATCGGCACCGTCGTGCCAGTCTCTCGCAGATTTCCGTCTTCGCCATGACCATGATGCTGGCCTGTACGCTGATTCTGGTTCGTACGTCGTTGCTTGACGACTGGGAGGCCCAGCTGCCGGCCGACTCGCCCAACCAGTTCCTGATTAATATTGCCCCGGACGCCGTCAACGATGTCAAAACCTTTCTCAACGAACGCGGCGCCGACGTTGACCGCCTCTATCCGATGGTGCGCGGACGTCTGACCGAACTGAATGGTCGTCCGGTTCGGGAGGCCGTCAGCAAGGACCGCAATGTCAATGCGCTTAACCGTGAGCTGAATCTGACCTGGATGGATCAATTGCCGGACGACAACGCCATCCAGGCCGGACACTGGTTCGCCGCCGGTGACAAAACCGGCGTGTCGATCGAAGCGGGCCTGGCGGAGCGGCTGGGCGTCAGACTCGGAGATCAGCTCGGATTCACCATTGGCTCACAGCACATCAGCGAGCCGGTCACCAGCATACGCACGGTGCAGTGGGACAGCATGAAACCCAACTTCTACATGGCGTTCCCGCCCGGCGGAGCACTCGAGGCCATGCCGGCCACCTGGATAACCAGT
>JAWVWU010000122.1:0-6567 GCA_033723595.1 Marinobacter sp.
ACCAGGGTCATGTCAGCCTGGAAGGCATCGACGATGAGCCGGGCTTTTTTCAGAACCTGGGGGGCTTCCTCGGTCAGGTCGATCGCGACCAGAATATTCCTGTATTCAGTCATACATGCTCTCCTTCAGGGGCTCAGCAGCAGATACCCTAACTGTAAGCCAGTTCGTCAGAAATAACATTGATGAGCATCAATCCCGGTGCGTTCCGGTGGGCACGGGAAGCAAAGGCAGGTGAGGCGGATCGGGAGAAGTCTGTGCAGGCATTCAGAAAACCCGCCGGAGTCGATTCCGACGGGGTCCCTGGCGGGATCAGGCGGCGGTCATGAGCTGAATAGCGGTCTTCAGCTCATCCAGAATCCCTTTCGAATAGCGATCAATGATGAACGGTACGTTCTTTTCGTTGTAGTTGATAAAGGAGCCGCGAATAAACATCCATTTGGAGGATATGCTGTCGATCGCTTGCTTGAGGTCGCCGGTTTCCTTGCCTTTCTTGAGCTGAGCCAGAAGGGTGTCAAACTCCTTCGCCTGCTGGTCCAGTGGCGCTTCGGACTCGGAACCCTGGAAGGTCTGTGCAACGGATGAATTCGACCGGGCGCTGTACTTTGACATCATCTGCGCCATCAGGACGGCCGCCGCGCGCGCTGACTCCACGCGGCTGTCTGCGGTGATATTGGCGTTGTTCAGGGCGGCGGTGTAGAGCTTCTCGGATTGCTGGCTCAGGGTCTGAGCCTGGTTGGCCATATCCGACACCAGGCGGAGGTCCGGGTAACCGCGCTTGCGGACGTCCGTGATGTTCTGCTTCATCAGGTCCTTGAATTTCTGGAACTCGGCGGTGAGCTCTGAAACCTCATCCTTGCTGAGGATGCCGTCGCTGTTCTCGGTGACGGTCTTCATTTCGCTGTTGGACGTATTCACGCTGGCAACGATTTCATCGAGCTTGGTCTTGTCGCCGTTCACACTGAACTGGTAGTAGGAATTCAGTGCCCGGAAGTTGCTGATCCGGAACTGGTGCAGGCTTGCGAACAGTGGCGATTCTGCCGCCGTCGATGACAGGGGGGCCAGGAACAGGATCAGTGCAATGGCAAACAGCGATTGAACTCGCCAGTGGCAGTCTTTCATCGGAAGAGCTCTCCGTTTTTTGGTTTTATTATCGGGTCCTTAATGTGTCCTGCCTGCGCCCATAAGCCTCCATTCACGCTGTCCGTTGCGGCATAGTTTCCTTTACTGGCGAGGGTGCAGACGTGCCCGTTGGCAGGACTATTGGACTAAAGTCTGACACAGAAGGTAAAGTATGTGGGCCGGCCAATCAAGCGGTTTTCCGGCGCCAGGGCCTGCTCAATTGTTAAAGATGTTTTGCAGGTAGCCCGGACTCCTTGGGCTGACTCTGAGCTCTCACCAATAACTAGCCGTAACACCAGGATATTTGGCCGCCGACTGGTAGTCCATTGGCGGCGAATGGGCCAGGGCTCTGTCAGCCCACCCAGAGAAACAAATTGACAAACGACCGGTTTTTTCACATCGTGTGCCCCTCTCAATTCAAACGACTGTATGAATTTTGAATTGAATGAACGGGCAATGACCGACATTTTGCTGCGATAACAGTCAACTGCACACAGGCTTGTCTGTCATCGCGCAGTTCCCAAAACAGACTGGAGATCAGTTGATGATTTACGAAGGTAAAGCCATCACGGTTAAAAAGATCGACGGCGGAATCGCTCAGCTGGACTTCGACTTGCAAGGCGAGTCAGTAAACAAGTTCAATCGCCTCACAATCGAAGAGCTTGGTGCCGCCGCCGACAAACTGAAAGCTGAGAAAGACCTGAAGGGACTGGTGATCACCAGCTCCAAGGACAGCTTCATTGTGGGCGCTGATATCACCGAATTCACCGAGCTCTTCGCGGGTTCTGAAGAAGAGCTGGTGGCCAACAACCTGAAAGCCAATGCGGTTTTCAATGCCATCGAGGACCTGCCGTTTCCGACGGTCACCGCCATCAACGGTATGGCGCTGGGCGGCGGCTTCGAGCTGTGTCTGGCGACGGATTACCGCGTGATGTCACCGAAGGCCAAAGTCGGTCTGCCGGAAGTCAAGCTGGGTATTTTCCCGGGCTTCGGCGGCACCGTTCGCCTGTCCCGTCTGGTCGGTGTTGATTACGCCGTGGAGTGGATTACCGGTGGCTCCGAGAACCGCGCCGATGCCGCTCTGAAAGTGGGTGCCGTGGATGCCGTGGTCGAAGACGGCAAGCTGATGGAAGCGGCGGTCAAGATCATCGAGCAGTGCAACGACGGCAAGTTCGACAACCAGGCGCGCCGTGACGAAAAGCAGAGCAAGATCAAGCTGAACGCCATGGAAAGCATGATGGCGTTCGAGATCTCCAAGGCCTTCGTTGCGGGCAAGGCCGGCAAGAACTACCCGTCTCCGGTTGAAGCCATCAAGGTGATGCAGAAACACGCCGGCCTGGGTCGTGACAAGGCGATTGAGGTTGAAGCCAAAGGCTTCGCGAAAATGGCAAAAACCAATACCGCTGCGTGTCTGGTAGGCCTGTTCCTGAACGACCAGGAGCTGAAGAAGAAGGCCAAGGAGTGGGAGAAGGAAGCCAACGACGTCAAGCTGGCGGCCGTGCTCGGTGCCGGTATCATGGGTGGCGGCGTGGCGTTCCAGTCGGCGCTGAAGGGCACTCCGATTCTGATGAAGGACATTAACCAGGACGGCATTGCCCTGGGCCTGAAAGAAGCCAAGAAGCTGCTGGCCAAGCGGGTCGACAAGGGCAAGATGAAGCCTGACCAGATGGCCGACGTGCTGAACAGCATCACGCCAACCCTGAACTACGGCGACTTCAAGGGCGTTGACCTGGTGGTTGAAGCCGTTGTCGAGAACCCGAAGGTCAAGGATGCGGTTCTGCGTGAGACCGAAGATGCCGTCCGCGAAGACACCATTCTGACGTCCAACACCTCGACGATTTCTATCGATCTGCTGGCCAAGAACCTCAAACGCCCGGAAAATTTCTGTGGGATGCACTTTTTCAACCCGGTACATATGATGCCGCTGGTTGAGGTCATCCGCGGCAAGAAAACCAGTGATCGCGCGGTTGCCACCACCGTGGCCTACGCCAAGGCCATGGGTAAAACGCCGATTGTGGTCAACGATTGCCCGGGCTTTCTGGTCAACCGGGTCCTGTTCCCGTACTTCGGTGGATTCGTCAACCTGGTCCGCGACGGTGCTGACTTCCAGCAGGTCGACAAGGTCATGGAAAAGTTTGGCTGGCCCATGGGTCCGGCCTATCTGCTTGACGTGGTGGGCATGGATACCGGCAAGCACGCCGGTGACGTGATGGCTGACGGTTTCCCGGATCGCATGAAGCACGAGGGAACTACCGCGATTGACGTGATGTTCGACAACAATCGCTACGGCCAGAAAAACGGCAAGGGGTTCTACCAGTACGAGACGGACCGCAAAGGCAAGCAGAAGAAGGTCGTCGATGAAAAGACCTACGAACTGCTCAAGCCGGTTGTTCAGGGCAGTCAGGAGTTCAGCGAGGAAGACATCATCGCGCGTATGATGCTGCCGCTGTGTCTGGAAACCGTTCGCTGCCTGGAAGACAACATCGTCGGGTCGCCCGCCGACGCTGACATGGGCCTGATCTACGGCATCGGCTTCCCGCCGTTCCGCGGCGGTGCCTTGCGCTATATCGATGATATGGGCGTTGCCGAATTCGTGGCACTGGCGGACAAGTTTGCAGACCTCGGGCCGCTGTATCACCCGACAGACGGTCTGCGTGAAATGGCCAAGACTGGCAAAAAGTTCTTTGGCTGAACCCTGAACGAGATTTCCGAACGGAGAAAGATCTATGAGCCTTAATCCGAGAGACGTTGTCGTCGTCGATTGCGTGCGGACTCCGATGGGTCGTGCCAAAAACGGTTGTTTCCGTAACGTACGTGCGGAAAACCTGTCGGCATCGCTGATCGACGCACTGTTCGAGCGCAACCCGAAGCTCGACCCGAAAGAAGTGGAAGATGTGGTCTGGGGCTGTGTGAACCAGACCAAGGAACAGGGCTTCAACGTGGCCCGTCAGATTTCCCTGATGACCCGCGTGCCCCATGAATCCGGTGCCCAGACGGTCAACCGCCTGTGTGGTTCCGCCATGACCGCGATCCATACGGCGGCCCAGGCCATCATGACCAACAATGGTGACATGTTCGTCGTGGGTGGTGTGGAGCATATGGGCCACGTGCCGATGACTTCCGGGTTTGACCATAACCCGGCGTCGTCCAAGTACTCGGCCAAAGCGTCCAACATGATGGGCCTGACCGCAGAAATGCTGGCGAAAATGCACGGCATTACCCGTCAGCAGCAGGATGAGTTCGGCGCCCGGTCACACCGGCTGGCCCATGAAGCGACCGTAGAAGGCCGCTTCAAGAACGAAATCGTTCCCATTGAAGGGCACGATGAAAATGGCTACCGCGTTCTGATCGAGCAGGACGAGACCATTCGCCCGGAGACCACAGCGGAGTCCCTGGGGCAGCTCAAGCCGGCCTTTGATCCGAAGAACGGGACC
This sequence comes from Marinobacter sp., assembly GCA_033723595.1. GTDB lineage: Bacteria > Pseudomonadota > Gammaproteobacteria > Pseudomonadales > Oleiphilaceae > Marinobacter. The sequence continues at coordinate 4,554 of JAWVWU010000122.1, forward strand.
GTTACAGCCGGTACATCGTCACAGCTGACCGACGGCGCGTCGGCCATGGTGTTGATGTCGGCCGAGCGGGCGCAGGCGCTGGGGCTGACCCCGATCGCCCGGATTCGCAGCATGGCGGTCGCCGGCTGTGACCCTGCGATCATGGGCTATGGTCCGGTGCCGGCCACCAAGAAGGCGCTCAAGCGTGCTGGGCTGAAGGTCGACGATATTGACTTCTGGGAACTGAACGAGGCGTTTGCCGGTCAGTCCCTGCCGGTCCTCAAGGATCTCAAGCTGCAGAGCGTAATGGACGAGAAGGTCAACCTGAATGGCGGCGCGATTGCGCTCGGGCACCCGCTGGGTTGTTCCGGGGCACGGATCTCCACAACGCTGCTCAACGTGATGATGGCCAAGGGCGGAAAGCTCGGCGTCTCGACCATGTGTATTGGTCTGGGCCAGGGCATTGCCACGGTATGGGAGCGCCTCTGATTACGGTCTGAGTGCGTAACCACAAAGCCCGGCAGCCTGCCGGGCTTTTTTTGTCATCGGAGTTGAAATTCAGGTGAGGTGCCCATCATAAATGCGTCGCGGAGACGAAAGAATGGGTTGTCTTGCTCATCCTGACCCTGTAAAACAGTGCACCTATAGTAGTCGGCGTGCTCTGTATATACGTAGCAGCCTGATTTTCAGTGGGTTTACTGTTTGTCGGCCAGCGAGGAGTCTTTCAAGAAGTCACTGGTGTGGAAGAACGGAGAACGCCGGCGTGTCATCAAGACGCGCCGGATGGTCGGCCGGAAACTTTCTGGTATGTTCCTTCATCGCAGTCCATTCTTATCAGATCCCTTAGCCGATAACCTCCAAGGAACTGATCTCCAATATGGGTAAAAGTCTCGTTATCGTCGAGTCGCCAGCCAAAGCCAAGACGATCAATAAGTACCTGGGACCTGATTTCATCGTGAAGTCCAGTGTTGGTCACATCCGTGATCTGCCGGTCAGTGGCAGTGGGTCGCAGAGTGATCCCAAGGAGCGGGCCCGCCAGGCAGCGCTGACCCGCAAGATGGATCCGGAAGAAAAGGCGGTCTACAAGAAACGCAAGGCCCGAGAGCAGTTGGTTGCCAGGATGGGCGTCGATCCGGATCGCGATTGGGAGGCACACTACGAGATTCTGCCGGGCAAGGAAAAAGTCGTCAGCGAACTGAAGCGTCTTGCCAAATCGGCCGATCACATCTACCTCGCGACGGACCTTGACCGGGAGGGGGAGGCCATTGCCTGGCACCTGCGGGAGACCATTGGCGGTGAACCGGACAAATACCGGCGCGTGGTGTTTAACGAGATCACCAAGCGGGCGATTCAGGAGGCGTTCAAGGATCCAGGATCGGTCGACACGGCGCGCGTAAATGCCCAGCAGGCCCGGCGTTTTCTGGACCGTGTGGTCGGCTACATGGTCTCACCGCTGCTCTGGGCCAAGCTCGCCCGCGGGTTGTCGGCAGGTCGGGTGCAGTCGGTGGCGGTCCGGCTGATCGTCGAGCGTGAGCGGGAAATCCGGAAGTTTATCCCCGAGGAATTCTGGCAGCTGCACGCCGACCTGGAACCGGCCAAGGCGAAGCAACCGGTACGCTTTGAGGTGACCCGTTACCAGGACAAGGCCTACCGACCGGTCAACGAGCAACAGAGCAAAGAGCATGTTGAGCGGCTGAAGGCCAGTCAGTTCAAGGTCAGCAAACGGGAAGACAAACCGACCCGTTCAAAGCCCGGTGCGCCCTTTATTACCTCGACCCTGCAGCAGGCCGCCAGTAATCGGATGGGGTTCAGCGTCAAGAAGACAATGATGCTCGCCCAGCGTCTTTATGAGGCCGGTTTCATCACCTATATGAGAACGGATTCCACCAACCTCAGCCAGGATGCGGTGGTCAGCAGTCGGGAATTCATCGAGAAGCAGTTTGGCAAGTCCTATCTGCCGGACAGTCCCCGGGTCTATGGCAGCAAGGAGGGGGCTCAGGAAGCCCACGAGGCGATTCGTCCCACGGACGTGACC
>JAWVWU010000123.1:0-6460 GCA_033723595.1 Marinobacter sp.
CCGGTCACCAATGCGGAATTTACCCGCACCCTGGGCAAGGTTCTGGGTCGACCCACTCTGTTGCCGGCACCGGCGGCCGCATTAAAAGTTGGCCTTGGCGAAATGGCCCGGTTGCTGCTCACCGGCCAGCGGGCGTATCCGCGCCGACTCGAGGACGCCGGGTTCATGTTTCGCTATCCGGATCTTGAACCAGCACTCAACAACGCGGTCAGTGGCTGAGCCCACTCGATAGCGCATTCGCGGCACTCCTCACATATCCGACAGGCACACGGTGATAGACTTGACCGGCGTCCGGTGATGCCTGAACCCGCGACAGATTCGGGCAGACACCGGCCGCTTGTATCCTCCGGCTGCCAACGGGACCCACTCCCTCATGCGACGCGCTCTTCCAAGTCTGACCGGCCTGACCCTGATGCTGCTCTGCCTGCAGACACCCGCTCTCGGAGCAGCACCCCAGGGCCGACAGAGCTTCGAAACCTGCACGATGATCACCAGTGAGTACCTGACCATACTGCAACTGATCGGCCGGGGCCTGGGTCCGGAAACGCTTTCAGACACGCTACCAGACGTCAGCGACCAGGCGCGCAAGCGGATTGATGAGCTGGCACGTGCCGTCCGGGATGACGGTCTTTCATCGGTGTATTCCCAGGTCAACGCCGAGTACGCACGCTGTGCAAAAACGGTCTACGATCACGGCGGCGCGCCGGCGCCCCAGAGCCGCGAGGCCCACTTTTACATCTGCGCTGGCGAGAACAAGGTACGGTACGAAGTGCTGATGAGCGCCGTCGTCGGTGGCAGTCAGTCCGAGGTGCTGCCGCAGCTGGCGCCATCTCAGCGAGACGCGGCCCGGACCCTTTTCGACCTCTATCAGGACCGGGGAACCGAGGCCGTGTTTGACAAACTGGCTGACGAACTGAAGTTCTGTATAAACAACAACCTGTAACGATCTTTTTTTCAAAACCGTTTGACACCCCCGGACGCCTTACTTATTATACGCGCCACCTCGACGAGGCAGGGTTTTGACTGATGCGTCCCCTTCGTCTAGTGGCCTAGGACACCGCCCTTTCACGGCGGTAACACCGGTTCGAACCCGGTAGGGGACGCCACTTGACCGCCCTGTTCTGCTCGACCAGCCCAGAATGACTCCACCTCCCCTGTGATTGATCCGGTCTGCCCGGGGCCGACGTCGTTTCCGGCTTTTCAGCGACTGACCAACGGCATCCCGTCACACCGTCCGATAAAATAGTACAGCTTTGCTCGGCATCGCCTGACAACTACTGCTATAGTCTCGAGGTAGCCAGGGTAACCTTTGAATTTTTACAACAAATACAATGCCCTCGTGCATTGAATAAAAGCATTCTCCGGACCACGAGTCAGGCTGACGTTAACCGCATGCAAACTTTTCCCAAGCGCTTGCAACAATTCCGTTCAGGATCGCCGTTATCGTTCAGGTTGCTCGCCTACATCCTGCTTTTCAGTTCGTTATTCACGCTGCTGACCTCCGCCCTCCAGATCTATTCCGACTACCGCAAGGAAGTGTCCCAGATCGATGAGCGCATGTCGGTCATCCAGACCAGCTATGCCAGCAGTCTGTCCCGCAGCCTCTGGGCGCTGGACCAGAAGCTCCTTCAGGTACAAATGGAAGGTATCCTCAGCCTGCCGGATATTGTGCACCTGCGGTTGCGTATATTCCCCGACTCGGAACTGGTGATGGGGGAAAAGCCGCGCGGCGATGCCACCATTGAGCGCACGTTTACCCTGACCCACGATAACGACGAGAAATACGACCTGGGCGAATTAACCATCACTGCCAGCCTGGCTCAGGTCTACAGCAATATGAAGCACAAGGTTGTGGTTGTACTGACCACCCAGTTCTTCAAGACCTTTTTCATTTCCGTGCTGATTATCTGGATATTCCAGTTTTTTGTGGCACGGCACCTGTCGGCCATGGCGGCCTATGCGAGGCAGTTTTCACTCAGCAACCTGGACCAGCCGCTGACGCTTGACCGGCCGGACACCGAGATTAACCGGACAGACGAGCTGGCTCAGGTAACAGACGCCATCAACCAGATGCGTAAACGACTGTTTCAGGACGTCGGGCGGCAGGAAGAAGACGCCGCGGAAATCCGCAAACTGTCCAAGGCCATCGAGCAGAGCCCCTCATCCGTGCTCATTTGCGATCGACAATGGCGTATTGAGTTCGTCAACCAGAAATTCTCGCAACTGACCGGCCACCAGGCCCAGGAAATCATCGGCAAGCATCCGGGCCTGCTGGTGGAAGAAGGCGCGGGTCAGAACGACACCCGGCAGCTCTGGCAGAACATCCGTCTGCAGGTCCAGCGGGTCGGTGTCTGGCAGGGTGAGGTCAACAGCGTCCGCAAAAGCGGCGAACGCTTCTGGGAGCAGGTTGTCGTCACCCCGATCAAACAGTCTGACGGAACGGTCAGCAATTACCTGATCCTCGGCGAAGACATCAGCATCCGCAAGCGGTACGAACAGCAACTCCTTCGGCAGGCAAATTACGACATTCTGACCGGCCTGCCCAACCGCATGCTGGCACTTGACCGCCTCAAGCTGGCCCTGGCCCATGCCCGGCGTGAGAACAGCCTGGTCGGCGTCATGTTCCTCGACCTGGACAATTTCAAGCACATCAATGACACCATGGGGCATGACGCCGGCGACAACCTGCTGATCGAAGCCGCTCGCCGGATCTCGAGCTGCCTGCGTGGCACCAGCACGGTTGCGCGCCTCGGTGGTGACGAGTTTCTGGTCATCCTGCCCGGGCTGAGCGGTCCCGAGGCAACCGAGCAGGTTGCCGATCGTATTCTGCATACCTTCGTGGCCCCGTTCCTGGTCAGCGGTCAGGAGGTTTTTATCACCACCAGTATCGGCATTGCGATCTATCCGATCGACTCCGACAACAGCGGGAATCTGCTGCAACACGCGGACGCTGCGATGTACCAGGCCAAGAACAAAGGCAAAAGCGCCTACGAGCGCTTTGCACCGGAAATGAAAGAGGTCTCCCACGAGCGGCTGCAGATCGAATCAAGACTCCGGCGCGCGCTGGAACTGAACGAATTTGAGCTCTATTACCAACCGATCGTTGAGACCGCCTCGGGTAATTTGATTGGCGCCGAGGCGCTGATCCGGTGGAACAACCCGACCATGGGTATGGTCATGCCGGACAAATTCATTCCGCTGGCCGAGGAAACCGGCCTGATCACCCCCATCGGGGAATGGGTGCTGGGTGAGGCGTGTCGGGCGGCAGTGCGATGGCGCGAGTCGACCGGTCGCTCCATCAGCATCGCGGTCAATGTCTCGCCCCGTCAATTCAGGGATCCCGGGTTTATTGACACCGTGTTCCAGGCGCTGGAGCAATCCGGCCTCGAACCCGAGCAGCTGGAACTGGAAATTACAGAGCGGCTGATCCTCGACAACACCATTGAAACCGCGCACATCCTGACGCGTCTGGATGGTTATGGCGTCCGGCTGTCGGTGGACGACTTCGGTACCGGGTTCTCGGCGCTCAGCTACCTCAAAAGCTACCCGTTCGATACCCTGAAAATCGACAAGTCGTTTATCCAGGACGTCACCCGGGAAAAAGACGATGCGGCCCTGGTCAAGGCGATCATCAACATGGCCCACAGCCTTGGCTTGCACGTGATCGCCGAGGGCGTCGAGGACGAATCGCAGACTCACTTCCTGCGCCAGGAGAACTGCGACTTCGCCCAGGGTTATTTCTACAGCCGGCCGGCACCGGAAAGTGAATTCGAGATGTGGATCAAGACCAATCACCGGTCGGTGACTGACTGACAGGCATCAGGCGGTGCGGCACAGGCGCGCGCAACCGCCTCGTCCGTGGTTGCCTCAATGACCTTTTTTGCTTTTCATCCGTGGCTTTTTCGACTTGGGTCGGCGCCCGTTCTTGAGTTCCTGGTCTTTCTTGACCTTCTGCCTCGGCGTCAGTCGGCTGACCCGTCCGGCAAACGGGTTTTCGCTCGATTTGAATTCAAATCGAATGGGCGCGCCCTTTACTTTCAACACGCGTCGGAACGTGTTCTCCAGATAGCGCTTGTAATCCCCCTGAAGTGAATCCGTCTGGTTCCCATGAACCACAATGACCGGCGGATTGGAGCCGCCCTGGTGAGCATAGCGGAGTTTGATCCGGCGGCCATTAACCAGCGGTGGCTGGTGCTGGGCAACGGCGTCCTCGAGGATCATGGTCAGGCGATTGGTTGGCCATTTGGCCATGGATGACTCGTAACACTCATTCACCGATTCGTACATCACGCCCACGCCCGAGCCGTGAAGCGCTGAAATGTAGTGTTTGTCCGCATAATCCAGGAAGTCGAGGCGGCGTTTGACCTGTTCCTTGACCCGGGCGCGGTCTTCCGGGTCCATGCCGTCCCATTTATTCACCGCCACCACCAGGGAACGGCCAGCGTCCAGTACGAAGCCAATCAGATGCAGGTCCTGGTCCACGAGACCCTCTCGGGCGTCAATAACCAGAATGACGACGTGGGCATCATCGATCGCCTTGAGCGTCTTGATGATGGAAAACTTCTCGACCGTTTCCTTCACATGTTTGCGCCGTCGAACACCGGCCGTGTCAATCAGCGTGTAGGCCTGGCCCTGGCGTTCATAGGGAATATAGATGCTGTCCCGCGTCGTGCCCGGCATGTCATACACCACCACACGTTCTTCACCCAGCATACGGTTAACCAGGGTGGACTTGCCGACGTTGGGACGTCCGACAATGCCGATCCGGATGCCCGGATAGCGATCAGCCCGATCCTGGGCTTCCAGCTCGTCCGCCGACGGCAACAGGGCTTCCAGCAGGGAGCGAATGCCACGGTTGTGGGAGGCCGCGATCTGATAAACCGACTCGAATCCAAGGCTGAAAAAATCACTGGTCGCCACGTCCGGGTCCATGCCATCGGTCTTGTTGACCACCAGATGCGCGGACTTGCCGCTGCGCCGCAGCTGAGCGGCGATCAGCTCGTCGCCGGCGGTCAGCCCGGCGCGACCGTCCACCAGAAACAGCACGATGTCCGCTTCATCGATCGCAAGCAACGACTGGCGGGCCATTTCCGCATCCAGACCGACCTCGTCCCCGGTCAGCCCTCCGGTGTCGATGGCAATAAACCGCTGACCCTCAAACTGGCCTTCGCCGTATTTGCGGTCACGGGTCAACCCGGGAAAATCGGCAACCAGGGCGTCCCGGGACCGGGTCATCTGGTTGAACAGGGTTGATTTGCCAACATTGGGTCGTCCGACCAGGGCAATAACGGGTGTCATAGTGTTCCACGAGTAAAGGAAAACCAGGGCGCCCTGACGGACGCCCTGGTTGTCTTGTATTCCAGTGCCCTATGCCGGCTGCCCCGGACCTGCCAAACGCGTGCAGGACGGACAGCCAACCAGGGCTGCTTATTGATCGGTTTTGAGTTTCAGCGCCGCCAGACGACCACCATTGCCGTAGACGATGATCCGGTCGCGCCAGGTTTGCAAGGGGGCCCGCAAACCGTCACTGTCGAACTCAATCTGCCCCTGGAAGGTACCGTTGTCCAGGGAGAGCACGTGCAGATAACCCTCGAAATCACCAACCAGCAAATAGTCATCGGCCACCAGCGGTTGCGTTAGCTGGCGCCAGGCGAGCTTGTCCTGGGTCCAGATGATTTTGCGCGTGCTGCCATCAACAGCAACCACGTCGCCGTTGGACTTGGCCACGTACACGTTACCTTTGGCGATCGCCGGGGACCGGAAGCTGGACATCGGCCGGCTCCAGATTTCCTGCCCGTTACGCAGATCGACCGCCGCCAGGTTGCCCTGATAGCCCGTGATGATCGCAGCCGTATCAATCACCACCGGCTGGCTGGTGACATCCACCAAGCGCTCGAGCTCGGTCCTGCCCTTGGGCTCACCCACGGTGTATTGCCACACCGGCTGACCGTTGTCCGTCGACAACGCAAACAGTTTCCCATTGGCAAAGGACACCAGTACGATGTCGCCGCCAACCAGCGGTGCCGCCGTCGCCCTTACGGTCAGCGCGGGAACCACACCGTCATACTGCCATTTCTTTTCGCCCGTCCGAACATCGAACGCCAGAACCTTGCCGTCGATGGTCTGGGCTACCACGATCGAGCCGTTTGACTGTGGCGGCGACAGAACTTCATTAGGCAGGCTGGCATCCCATTCTGCCTTGCCATCCTGACGACTGTAAGCCATCAGCCGGGCGTTATCGGACACCAGGTAGAGGTTATCGCTGTCGCCACCGACGCCGGCCATGATCCTCTGATCCAGTTCCCGCTCCCACTGCCGTTTGCCCGATTCGGGATCAATGGAGACTAACTCACCGTCCGCCGACACGGCGTACAGGTTGTCGGTGGTAACCAGCGGTTGCAGGTGAAGGTATTCGTCATCGTAACCGTCGCCGACCGAGGTACTCCAGACATCGTCCAGG
>JAWVWU010000124.1:0-6457 GCA_033723595.1 Marinobacter sp.
ACAGGAGCACCAACAAAAGCTGTATATCAACCCGTCCGTCGGCTTTCAGCTGTTTGACGATGCCCGCGACCTGAGTGAGACAGCCACTTACAGCCTCGGGCTTGAATACCGTATGCTGCCTCGCTGGGCGGTTGAAGCGGTCTACTCCAAGGGCGACGCAGACCGCAAATACGTCGACGGATCCAGCCCGTTCAAGACCTACCGCGTCGACGGCCTGTACTATTTTGCGGACCCTGAAGAGCACTGGAACCCCTATGTCTCCGCGGGCGTCGGCCGGGCCGATTTTGGTGGCAATGTCCAGCTTGGCACCGCCGGCACCATGCACGATGAAACCCGGGTCAACGTGGGTGCGGGTGCGCGTTACAACGTCAGCGACCTGTTTTCGCTGCGCGGCGAGCTGCGAGAATTCCACGGAATCGATGAAAGCACCTTTGATACCGTTGCCTCCATCGGCTTCAGTCTCGGTTTCGGCCGCACCAGCAGCAGCCGGCCGGAACCGGTGGCCCCCCGGGATTCCGATCGTGACGGCGTCACCGACAACGTGGATCAATGCGCTGCCACGCCGGCCGGCTACGCGGTCGATGCCCGCGGCTGTGAGCTCGATGGTGACCGGGACGGCGTCGTGGACCGGCTGGACCAGTGCCCCGGCACCGCGAACGGGACCCGCGTCGACGCCAAAGGCTGTGCGCTGGATAGCGACGGCGACGGCGTACTCAACTCCGCTGACCAGTGTCCACAGACCCGGGCTGGCGCCCAAGTCGATGCAACGGGTTGCGAAGGCGTGTCGGAAACCATCGAGACGATTGACCTGTCTGTGAAGTTCCCGACCAACAGCTCGGTGATTGGTGATCGTTACGATGACGAAATCCGCCGTGTGGCCGTATTCATGAACAACCATCCCAAGACTACGGTGGAAATTGCCGGGTATACCGACAGCGCCGGCAGTGCGAAGTACAACCAGTTCCTGTCGCAACGTCGCGCGGAATCGGTGGCAAGGCGGCTGGTCAATGCACTGGGCATCGATGATGGGCGCGTAAGCGCCGTTGGCTATGGAGAAGAAAACCCGATTGCCAGCAACGAGACCGCTGACGGCCGGGCCAAAAACCGGCGGGTAGAAGCTCACATTCAGGTTCGCCGCTAGCGCCGGACAGAAACGCTTCGGGCGGCGTCTCTGGCCAGGGAAAAACTGTTTTCCCTGGCCCTCACGCCCTGAGGGCTTACCATGCGCTCATTCATCGTTTTGCTACTGATTCTGCTGTCCACGCCGGCCTGGTCGGCCGCCGACATCTATCGGTGCGAGTCCGGTGACGGGATCGAATTCTCTGACACCCCCTGCAATGAGGCATCAACCCCGATCACCCTTCAGGACAACCACATTGGTGGTCGTTTCAACACCCATTTGCCGCCGGCAACGGCCGAGCCCGAAGCGGCCGAGGCACAAGCGGACACAGCGCCGGCGACGCCCGGTTCCCCTTGCCGCTACATCAATTCGACCACGTTGCGCACCCACCTCGTGCGTAATGAAGTCATCGCCGGTATGACCCGCGAACAGGTACTCAAGGCCTTTGGCCGACCGCCGGAAACCTACCCTGTACCCCAGGAAACCTGGGTGTATCAGACCGACTATTACGGCAAGCTCTACGAACTTACCTACGTGTACTTTCGCGACGGCTGTGTCGAGAGCGTGGTCTATCGCAAGCCCTGACGGCCTGCTGGATGGCACAGACCTGCCGGTGCCCGTCAGTCGGTGAAGCGCTCTGGCCGGAACGCATCCAGAAGCAGCGCAGGCCGCTCACCGTCGATCAATTGCGCGATCAGGTCCGCGCTGCCGGCGGACAGCGTCCAGCCAAAGGTACCGTGGCCGGTGTTCAGGTAGAGGTTGTCCCTCGGACCACGGCCGATCACCGGCGGACCGTCCGGCGTCATCGGCCGGAACCCGGTCCAGGATTCGGCATCCGCCATGTTGACCGCCCCCGGGAAACGCGACGCGACAGACCGACGGATGGTGTCCAACCGCTGCGGCGGTATGCGCCGGTCAAAGTCCGCCAGTTCCACGAACCCCGTCGCGCGCAGGCGCTTGCCCAGTCGGGTGGACACGACCTTGAAGTAGTCATCATGCACGGTTGACACCGGCGCCCGGGCGGGCTCTTTCAACGGCACGGTGAGCGAGTAGCCCTTGATCGGATAGATCGGCATTGTCAGCCCCAGAGGGCGTAACAACAGTGGCGACGCGCAGCCTGCGGACACGACCACCGCGTCGGCCTCAAGCGTCTCCGGTTCACCCCCGTCAGGCCGGATTTCCACCCCGTGTACCCGCCGCTGATCGGCCAACAGACGTTCTACCCGGGTCTGATAGTGAAATCGGACGCCCCGGGTTTCACAGGCATTAGCCAGAGCCCGCGAAAACAGGTGGCAGTCGCCAGTGCCATCGGTTCGATAGTGCAGCGCGCCATACAATGGCCCGGTTCCGGTCATGCCCGGCTCGACCTCGCGCACCTGTGCCGGACTGAGCAACGCATGCTCGATACCCAGCTCTTCCAGCAATCGGGCGCTTACGCGGTAATCAGCCAGGGTGCCGGGCGTGCTAGCCAGTTGCAGCAAGCCTGCCTCGTCACCATCGAACGCCAGCCCCAGCTGCTCGTCGAGCACCTTGAATCGTTGTCGGCTATGGATGCCAAGCCGAAGCATCGCGCGGCGGTTCAGACCATAGACCCCCGGCGCGTAGGCAAACCTCAGTGTGGCCAGCATGAAGCTCACGGCTGACAGCGACGGTGGCAGTCGCATTTTCAACGGGCCATCTTTCTGCAACAGCCACGGCAGCGCCTTTTTCACCATGGCCGCCGAGGCCCAGGGATAGACGACGCCATAGGACCTCTGCCCGGCATTGCCCCGGCTGGTTTCCAGCCCGGCTCCGGACAGCCGCTCGACCACGGTGACTTGATGACCCCGTTGCTGTAACTCCCAGGCGGTGGTGACGCCCACGACGCCCGCGCCAATAACCACGATGTGCATAGCGTCCCCTCGTCGGCGCTGGCCATGCCAGTCGGCAGGCCTTACGTTGACGGTTCGCGAATACCAATCAGTCGCAACAGTTTGCGGCATTCCTCCGAGCCGGACTGATCCTGAGCGACCAGCGCGGCCGCGCGCATCATCAACCGACCCCGGGGTTCCGGGCCGCGCAGCAGACGGTGCGTTGCCCCGATCAGATCCCGTAACGCGAGCGGCAATGCCCACTGCACTTTCAGTGTGTTGCCAAAAGGTGCGGCCCAGTTCTGCAGGCTGTCCGTGAGTTCCTCATCACTGACCGGCCTGCCCGAGCCAAGATGCTGCTGAACAACCCCCAGCACGGCCAGCTCGCCAAGCCGATGCAGCAAACCGGCGGTGTAAGCGCGAGCCGGATCCTCGCCAGTTTGCCGGGCCAGCCCCCAGGCCGTTCGGGCCACCGCCTCACTCGATGCCGCAAGCTCTTGCGCCGTCGTCTGCAGCCGGCTGTCGGTCAGTGCATGCATGAGATCGAGAGCCAGCGCCAGCGCCTGATTCAGGCTCATGGGAACACCCAGTGACTGAACGGCTTCCCGCAGCAGATAACAGGGCTGCCCTGACCGCCGGAAAGCACTGCTGTTGGCTACATCCAGCAGCCGGGCGGTCAGCGCTGGTTGATGCTGCCACTGATTCGCCAGATCGGTTACAGAGAGCTCGCCTGCCCGCTCCATTAACGTCAAACAATCCGACGGATCGAGCAGGAATGGCAGGCTCAGGGGCCGGTCGACGGCATCACGAAGACGTTCATCCAGGGTCTCAAAGTTGGTCATCGGGGCCGCGGGGCCGGGCACCGCGGCCTTCAAGCGGGCCCTGATCATTTCCACGTCAACGGGTTTGGAAATAAAACCCGTGACGCGGTAATGGGCGGCGGCAAGCACACGCTGCCGATCGGTTTGGCCGGAGACCATGAAAACCGGCAGTTCAGGAGCCTTCTCCCGCACCCGTTTAACCAGGTCCAGCCCCTGGCCGTCCGGAAAACTCCAGCCACAGATCAGCAGATCAAAGACCGTTGAGCGCCACGCCCTGAGCGCTTCGGCCAACCCGCCGGCGATCGTCACCTGAACCCCGGAATACAGTCCGTACACCACCGTATTCAGCAGCTTCGCCACCACAATATCGTCTTCAAGAATCAATACATTCATGTCAGAGCCAATGTAAAGCACCGCCCGTCGTGCGGCGAAGATTGATTAGTTTACTATAGTGACAAACCGCCATTCTGGCGAAATCAGACACCGCGCGTTTGTGCCGGACGCGACCGGCAATGCTAAACTCCGCCTCAAATCCGCCGACCCACGGACTGACTACCATGAGCAAAAAGCGCCGCGACATCCCCGTTTTCGAGCATCCGATTATCGAGACCCATTGCCATCTCGACTACCTCAAGGATAGACCGCTGGAAGAGACCCTGACCGAGGCGCAACGGGTCAACATCGAGCGCATCATCACCATCGCGGTATCGCCGGCCAATCTGGGCACCGTGCGAGACCTGGTGGGCAAGGCAGACTGGGTCTACGGTACTCAGGGTGTGCACCCCCATGATGCCGAAAGCTATACCGACAACGCCGAAGCCGAGATTCGAGCCCATGTCGGCAACGAAAAAATGGTCGCGGTGGGTGAGATCGGCCTCGACTACTTCTACGACAACGCGGACAGAACGGTGCAGCGTGACGTATTCCGCCGTCAGTTGCAGATCGCCTGCGATACCGACCGACCGGTCGTCATTCACAGCCGCGAGGCGGATGACGACACCATCGACATCCTGCAGGAATTCGAACGCACCCTGAAGCGCCGGGGCGTCATCCACAGCTTCACATCGGGTCCGGGGCTGGCCCGCTATGCGCTGGATCAGGGCTGGTGCCTGGGCTTCAACGGCATTTCCACGTTCAACAAGGCGGAAAACGTGCGGGATATTATCCGCATGACGCCTATCGAGCAGCTGCTGCTGGAAACGGATTCACCGTTCCTGACGCCGGTCCCCTACCGCGGTCGCGAAAACGCGCCGTTCTATATCCCGTTTGTGGCCGAGAAAATTGCCGACGTCAAAGACCTGCCACTCGAAGACGTGCTCACCGCGACTTACGCCAACAGCCTGCGTACGTTTTTCCCGGCAGCCGCCGCCAACACCACGTCACGGAAGCCGGCTCACTGACGACTGACCCTCCGCGGAGCTTCCGGGGCGGGTTTACGTTCTTTTTTCAGGGCTTCGAAGCCGGTGATCACGTCCAGCAGTTCGTTGGTGATGTCGGCCTGTCGCACCGAACGCAACTCGCCTTTTACCTGCTCCAGGCGGTCATCAACGGAGCGCTCGGCCTGCTGCATCAGAGCCAGGCGGGCCGCGTTTTCCGTGACCATGGCTTCAGCCGAGGCCCGCGACAGACTGGCAAACAGATGGCTGCGAATGAGCGAGGCCAGCAACGACTCTGGCGCCATGGTGTAATCCGGGAGGCTCCGGGACGGCCAGCGCGACTCGCGCCGTAAAAGGGTCTCATCAAGCGGCAGCAGACCGAGGGTGACCGGCTCTCGAACGCCCTTGTCGCCGCGCTGGGTGTATGCCAGGGTCACGCGGATCCGCAGCAGTGGCCGGCCGTGATCGGCGGCATCAAGCCGAGTCACCAGGTTACCGGCCAGCCGACCAATACCGTCCGCCGAGGCCGGCGGCAACAACACCTGCTCCGGCGTCAGCCCCTGATCCACCAGCGCATCGTTCATCTGCATACCGACACAGAGAAGTCGAGGCGAACCGGCCTCCGTCGCCTGACAGTGCTTGCTCACCAGAGACGCCAGTACCTCGTTGTAATTACCGCACAGACCGTGATCGGAACCGAACACCACCACCCAGTGCTCTGCCGGGTAAACCGAACGCCGACTCAGTTCGCCCGTGCGGTGGGCGAAGGCTGCAAAGCCCTGCAGGATCGTCCCGTGATAGGCTTCGATCGCGCTCGCCGCGTGCTCGTAGGGCGTCGCGTTGATGGCCGATAACGTCTTCATGGTGTGGACGATGCCGCGAATACTGGCCAGCGTATCGTGCTGGCGAGACAGCTGTTCAAGCGTCTCTGCCATCGTCGCCTCCATCCGCCACCGCCAGGCCCTGCAGCGCCTGCCGTGCCGTGGTGATAATCTGCGCCCGGTCGTCCGGCGGCAGCGACTGATTGCCGTCGAGACGCCCGGCCAAGTCCGACAAGGACGCCTTGGCCGCCTCGCGAACCGCGTTCATGGCGACCAGCACGGCCTGCTCCGAAAGGCCGTCGAACAGGCCCTCCATGGCCGCCATCAGCACCGACAGCTGCTCGACCGCCGGCATCGGATCGCGTTCGGCCTGACGCAGGGCAGCCCTGACCGCCGCGCCGCGGGTCAGGCGTGAACGGGTCACATCATCCAGCCGGGTGCCAAAGCGGGCAAACTCCTCCAGCTCCTC
>JAWVWU010000125.1:0-6425 GCA_033723595.1 Marinobacter sp.
ACGCGCTCTTTCAGGGTCGATTCGACGCCCTGCTTGAGGGTCAGACTGACCGCACTGCAGCCCTGGCAGCCACCACCAAAACGCAGCACCGCAACGGATTCTTCCACGACCTCGACCAGCGACACCTCGCCACCGTGCGCCGCTAGCCCCGGGTTGATCTCGGAGGCCAGAACGTAATTGATGCGATCTGTCACCGGCGCGTTCTCGTCGATGTTGGGCACCTTGGCGTTCGGTGCCTTGATGGTCAGTTGCCCACCCATCTGATCTTTGGAGTAATCGACAAACGCTTCCTCGAGGAACGGTACCGAGTTGTGGTCCAAATAAAGCGTGAATTTCTCCAGATCCACCTGCTCATCCGTCGGCACGATCTCGTTGGGCGGACAGTACGCGAGGCAGGTTTCGGCGTGCTTGGTACCCGGCTGGGTCACGAAGATGCGTACGCCCATGCCTTCCACATCCTGTTTTTCAATAAGTTGCGCGAGATAATCACGCGCAGAATCAGTTACAGTTACCAGAGCCATGTCTTCCACCTGTCGGAAAATTATGGGTCTATTTTAAGTGAGTTCGCAGTAACTTAAAAGACCTAGTAAAATAGTCAGCTTTTAACGCCCGGATTGATCAAGGTGATCGGTGACCGGGACGGACACGGGCTTTTTTGCTATCATCCCGCGCCCAATCACGACCTTTACGAATGCCGGAAGCTTCTATGACTAACGATCGCGAAACGCGTTTGTCCCAACTTCAAAACGCCCTGAAAGAACGCATTGTGGTTCTCGATGGCGGTATGGGCACCATGATCCAGAACCTCAAACTGGACGAGGAGGCTTTTCGAGGAGAGCGTTTCCGGGAGTACGATCAGGAAGTCCAGGGCAACAACGACCTGCTGAACCTCACCCAGCCTGCCCTGCTGCGCAACATCCACGCCGAGTACATGAGCGCGGGCGCGGACATTATCGAGACCAACACCTTCAACTCGACACGTCTGTCCCAGGCCGACTACGGCCTCGAATCCATTGCCCGGGAACTCAACGTGGCGGCGGCCCGCCTGGCTCGGGAGATCGCAGACGAATTTACGGCCAAAAATCCGGACAAGCCCCGCTTCGTGGCGGGCGCGGTCGGCCCCACCTCCCGGACGGCCTCGATCTCACCGGATGTGAACAATCCCGGTTACCGTAACGTCGACTTCCAGACTCTGGTAGACAACTATTACGAAGCGGTATCCGGGCTGGTCGAGGGTGGCTGCGATCTGATCCTGATCGAGACCATTTTCGACACCCTCAATGCCAAGGCCGCCATCTACGGCACCCAGCAGTATTTTGAAGACAGCGGCGTCACCCTGCCGATCATGATCTCCGGCACCATCACCGACGCCTCTGGCCGGACCCTGTCCGGGCAGACCACGGAAGCCTTCTGGAACTCGGTTGCTCACGCCCGCCCTCTGTCTGTGGGTCTCAACTGCGCTCTGGGTGCGGACGCTCTGCGCCCGTATGTCGAGGAGCTGTCGGCCAAAGCCGATACCTACGTCAGCGCCCATCCGAACGCTGGCTTGCCCAATGAATTCGGGGAGTACGACCAGACCCCCGAGGAAATGGCGGAGATTATCGAAGGCTTTGCCCGCGACGGCTTCCTGAACATCATCGGTGGCTGCTGTGGCTCCCGGCCGGATCACATCGAGGCCGTGGCCGCCGCCGTGGCCAAATACCCACCGCGGAAAATTCCGGAGCCGGCCAAAGCCCTGAGACTGTCGGGCCTCGAGCCCTTTACCGGCGACGAAAACACGCTCTTTATCAACGTGGGCGAGCGGACCAATGTCACCGGCTCCAAGCGGTTTCTGCGCCTGATCAAGGAAGAACAGTACGAGGAGGCCTTGAGCGTCGCCCGTGACCAGGTCGAAAACGGCGCCCAGCTGATTGATATCAACATGGACGAGGGCATGCTCGATTCGAGGGAGGTCATGGAAACCTTCCTGAAGCTGGTGGCGTCAGAGCCGGATATCTCCCGCGTGCCGATTATGGTGGACTCGTCCAAATGGGACGTTATCGAGGCCGGCCTTCGCTGCATCCAGGGCAAGGCGGTGGTCAACTCCATCAGTCTCAAGGAGGGCGAAGACGAGTTTCTCAAGCGCGCCCGCGACTGCATGCGCTACGGTGCCGCCGTGGTGGTGATGGCGTTCGACGAATCCGGCCAGGCCGATACCTATGAGCGCAAGACGGAGATCTGCAAACGCTCCTACGACCTGCTTGTGGGCATCGGCTTCAATCCCGCCGACATCATTTTCGACCCCAATATCTTTGCCATTGCCACGGGCATTGAAGAGCACAACAACTACGCGGTTGATTTCATCAACGCCTGCCGCTGGATCCGGGCCAATCTGCCCTATGCGTCGATTTCCGGCGGGGTCAGTAACGTGTCCTTCTCGTTCCGGGGCAATGACGTGGTGCGTGAAGCGATTCACTCGGTCTTTCTGTACCACGCGATAAAAGCCGGTCTCAATATGGGCATCGTCAACCCCGGACAGCTGGTGGTTTACGATGAAATCGACCCCGAGCTCAAAGAGCTGGTGGAAGATGTGGTGCTTAACCGTCGTGAAGACGGTACCGACCGGCTGCTGGAGATCGCCGAGCGTTACAAGGGCAAGGGCGGTAAAACCCAGGAGGAGGACCTGGCCTGGCGGCAATGGCCGGTCGAAAAGCGCCTTGAGCATGCCCTCGTCAAAGGCATCACCACCTACATCATCGAGGATACCGAGGCCTGTCGCCAGCGTGCTGAGCGTCCGATACACGTGATCGAGGGGCCTCTGATGGACGGCATGAATGTCGTCGGCGACCTGTTCGGCGATGGCAAGATGTTCCTGCCCCAGGTGGTCAAGAGCGCGCGCGTGATGAAGCAGGCGGTGGCCCACCTGATCCCGTACATCGAGGCGGAAAAATCAGACGAGCAGCAGGCCAAGGGCAAGATTCTGATGGCCACGGTCAAGGGCGACGTGCACGATATCGGTAAAAATATCGTGGGCGTCGTGCTGCAGTGCAACAACTACGAAGTCATCGACATGGGTGTCATGGTGCCCTGCGACAAGATTCTGGAGACGGCACGCAAGGAAAACGTCGACATTATCGGTCTCAGCGGTCTGATCACCCCGTCGCTGGACGAAATGGTCCACGTGGCCCGTGAGATGCAGCGCCTGGATTTCCACCTGCCGTTGATGATCGGCGGGGCGACAACGTCCAAAGCCCACACCGCGGTGAAAATTGAGCCCCACTACAAAAACGACATCGCGCTGTACGTCTCGGATGCGTCCCGCTGTGTGAACGTCGCCTCACAACTGCTTAGCAAGACCGCCAAGCCGGAGCTGGTCAAAGCGGCGCGGGCCGAATACGACGACATCCGTGAGCGTCGCAAGAACCGCGGTGAGCGCACCAAGCTGGTGTCGTTGCAGGCCGCCCGTGACCGCGCACCGGCGCTGACTTTCGATGCGCAGTATCCGATCAGGCCGAGCTTTACCGGCGTACGGGTGTTTGATGATTACGACCTGCGCGAACTGGTCGAGTACATCGACTGGACGCCGTTCTTCGTGTCCTGGGACATTGCCGGCAAGTACCCGGCCGTCTTTGACGACCCCAAGCGCGGTGAGGCTGCGCGAACCCTGTTTAACGATGCCCAGGACATCCTGACCCGCATTGTCGAGGAGAAGCGCCTGACCGCTCGCGGCGTCGTGGGCTTCTGGCCGGCGAATCGTCGCGGCGACGATATTGTGGTGTACCGTGATGAGTCCCGCACCGAGGAGTTGACGACCCTTCATCATCTGCGTCAGCAGGACGAGAAGGCACCCGGCAAACCGATGATGGCGCTGTCGGACTTTCTGCTGCCGGACTCGGCCGACCGCTGCGACTACGTCGGCGGCTTCGCGGTTACGACCGGTATCGGCGCGGACGATTTCACCCGATTATTCAAGGATGCCAACGACGACTACAACGCAATCATGGTCCAGGCCCTTGCTGACCGCCTCGCGGAAGCTTTCGCCGAGCGCATGCATGAGCGTGTCCGCAAGGAACTCTGGGGCTACGATCCGGATGAGCGGCTGGACAGCGACGCCCTGATCCGCGAGCGCTACAAGGGCATTCGCCCGGCACCGGGCTATCCGGCCTGCCCCGATCACACGGAGAAATCAACGCTGTTCACGTTGCTTGATGCAACGGCCAACACCGGCCTTCAGTTGACGGAGAGCTTTGCGATGTATCCGACAGCGGCGGTATCCGGTTGGTACTTCGGCCATCCGGAAGCGAAATATTTTTCGGTCGGCAAGATCGGCAAGGATCAGGTTGAGGACTACGCTGAACGTAAAGGCCAGTCGATCGCCGAGGCGGAACGCTGGCTGGCCCCGAGCCTGGCGTACGATCCGGCTGAATAGTGACGGAGATTGCCGCCCGGCGGGACCAGGGGCCATCGAGACGACCGTGTGTTGAAACGGCCCCGCAGCCTATCAGGGAGGCAGACAATGGACCGACGGGACAGTGAATCGAACGACCGGGATCAACCGGATGGATCTCGGCAGACGCCGCCGCCAAAGCGCCCGGGCCTGCTGAAGATCCTGCAGAGTGTATTAGCGGGCGCGATCGGCGTGCAGTCCAGCAAACACCAGGCGGAAGATTTCAGCAGTAGCAGCCCCTGGGCGTTTATTATTGCCGGAATCCTGTTCACGGTCGGCTTTGTGGTGACCCTGATACTGATCGTTCAGTGGGTTCTGCCCGACTGAGCACACGAGTATCGCAGGGTCATTACTGACCGGCCTACTGTCCTGACACCCAGATCACAGCGGACAGGACAACCAGTGCAATCAGGCAGACAGCGGCAATAGCATCCACCTGACTATCGGAGTATGTGCTCTTTTTCACGGTTTGTGCCTTTTCTTGTTGTTGGTCGACTGATCTCCAGAACCGCTCGCTTTCAGGGCGGTGGCAACGCTGGCATGACCGGCCTGAACCCACAGAAAATCGCTCGAGTCACTGTAAAGACTATGCCCGGTCAGCCAGTACGTCCACCGTGTTTTAATCACCTTGCGTTATTAACATATTAAAAAAGAATCATTTTAAGCATAAGTCAATGCTGATATCGTTCTCACCATCGCGCCGAACGTGTATTCAGGGAATCATCAGCCGGCCTGGTCAGCGGTTCCCTGGCGCCGAGACGACTCAGTACCAACTGTCTTCATAACTCGACCTTTCATTGCAGGATTTCGCATTATGTACGTTTACGATGAACACGATCGGCAGATTCTTGCCGAGCGCGTTGCGCAGTTTCGCCATCAGACTGACCGTGCCCTGGCCGGGGACCTGGCGGAAGATGAGTTCCTGCCGTTGCGCCTGCAAAACGGGCTTTATATCCAGCGTCTGGCGCCCATGCTTCGTATCTGCGTTCCATACGGCATGCTGCGTTCTGAACAGCTGCGGCGCCTGGCGCGAATCACGCGGGACTACGACAAGGGCTATGCCCATTTCACTACCCGACAGAACATCCAGCTGAACTGGCCGGCGGTGGAAGACGTGCCCGATATCCTGGCGGAACTGGCTGAGGTGGAAATGCATGCCAACCAGACCAGCGGCAACTGCATCCGTAACACCACCACGGATCAGTTCGCCGGTGCCCAGGCCGATGAAATCGTCGATCCCCGGCCCTACTGCGAGATCATCCGCCAGTGGTCCACGTACCACCCGGAATTCGCGTTTCTGCCGCGCAAGTTCAAAGTTGCCGTGAATGCGTCGAAGCAGACCGACCGCGCGGCGATCCAGGTGCACGACATCGGCCTTGAGATTGTCCGTAACAGCGCCGGCGAACTTGGTTTTCGGGTCCACGTCGGGGGCGGGCTTGGCCGCACACCCATGGTCGGACCGGTCATCCGGGAGTTTCTGCCCGAGCTGGACCTGCTGACCTACCTGGAAGCCATCTTGCGGGTCTACAACCGCTATGGTCGCCGGGACAACAAGTACAAGGCCCGCATCAAGATTCTGGTCAAGGCTCTGACCCCGGAAGGGTTCGCCGAAAAGGTTGAAGAGGAATGGGCCCACACCCAGGACTCACCGACCCGTCTGACTCGTGAAGCCATCGAGCGCATTCAGGGCCATTTCACGGCACCGGACTATCAAGCGCTGAGCGACAATCCGGAAGTTCTGACCCGGGCCCGCGCCGAGAGCAAGGGATTTGATAACTGGGTGCGACGCAACGTCAATGAACACAAGAAGCCGGGCTACAGCATTGTCACCCTGACCATGAAGGCGACCGGCGTGCCACCCGGCGACGTGACCGATCGCCAGCTTGAGCAGATTGCAGACATCGCCGACCGGTTCAGTTTTGGCGAAGCCCGTGTGACTCATCAGCAAAACGCCGTGCTTGCCGACGTCAGGCAGGATGAACTGTTTGAGCTGTGGCAG
>JAWVWU010000126.1:0-6405 GCA_033723595.1 Marinobacter sp.
TGACCACCACGACCTGGTCACCCGCGGCCTTTTCATGGGCACTGAGCATCTGACTCAGACGCTCCTCGGCGGACGGGCTCAGCAGATTGGCCTGATCAACAACACGGCCGGTGAGCGCCGGGAAGTCCGGTGCGGACTGGGCCTGGCTCAGCGGTGACAGGCCGATCAGAGCCAGACAGACGATGGCTAAAAACTGCCTTAGCGGGCGCGCAGTCAAAACGTCACCTTGGGGGCCTCGTCGGCGTTGTCTGCCGTGGCTTTGAAGTTCTCGCGGATGGGCATGTCACTGTAGAGCATGCTGTGCCAGATCCGGCCCGGGAAGGTGCGGATCTCGGTGTTGTAGCGCTCAACGGCCTGGATGAAATCGCGGCGTGCCACGGCAATCCGGTTCTCCGTGCCCTCCAGCTGCGACTGCAGCGCCAGGAAATTCTGATTGGACTTCAGGTCAGGATAGCGCTCAGAGACCGCCATCAGGCGGCTCAGGGCGCTGGTCAGCTGACCCTGCGCCTGCTGGAACTGCTGCAGTTTCTGGGGATTGTTGAGAATGCTGTCATCGACCTGTATCGACGTCGCTTTCGAGCGGGCCTCGATCACGGCGGTGAGCGTTTCTTTCTCCTGCGAGGCATAGCCCTTGACCGTTTCCACGAGATTGGGCACCAGATCGGCACGGCGCTGATACTGGTTCTCAACCTGGGCCCAGGCCGCCTTGACCTGTTCGTCGTAGCTCGGAATGTTGTTGATGCCGCAGCCTGACAGGGTCAGCGCCAACAGGATCAGCGCGATGAGCTGATACAGGCGCCGGGCGTGAAACGGGGAATGCGTGGTTACCGGTGGGTTCTGCATGATCGGAGTCCTGATTGGTTTTTCGGCCGTTCACTGGCACTTTGAAGTCGTGCTGTCATTATGGAGACGCCCCGGGACTTTTCAATGCAACGCCGATGCACTCCGCCGAAAAACGCCGGTCGACAGGCAGGTTGACCAGGAAATCTGTCACCACAGGCGTTTACAGTCGGTACGACATGGTTGACTATCAGACACACGGTCGGCTCGGCAATGTTGGCTGGTTTCGTTGCATTGCGCGAACCGCGCAAACTCGCCTACCATCGTGAAGGGATGGTCGCGCGGCAGGCGTCATCCGAACGGCTCATAGCCGCATCCGGCACTGGTTCAGAGGTGCCGTAACCCGCATAGCTGACAGGAACCGGTGGTATCGATGAGTAGCCCGAAGCACACATTGTTCTGGATGACCCTTTTTCTGTTCGTGGTCCTGGTGGTGAGCGTTTTGATTCACGGGCCCCTGCAGACCGCCTTTATGGCCAACTGGGTGTTCAACCTGCTGATCGTCTGTGTGTTGCTGATCGGCATCGGCATTACCTATCGCCAGGTTTTTGTACTGTTCCCGGAGCTGCGCTGGATTGCCCAGTTCCGCACCGGTAACGCGGGCCTGTCCGTGCTGCAGGAACCGCGTCTGCTGAAGCCTCTGGCCCGTCAGCTGGGGGATGATTTCAAGAAAGATCAGTTTTCTCTGTCCACCATGTCCCTGCGAACCGTTCTGGACGGTATCCAGAGCCGTCTGGATGAACAGCGGGAGATATCCCGATACTTCATCAGTCTGCTGATATTCCTGGGGTTGCTGGGCACCTTCTGGGGTTTGTTGGGTACCATCAATGCGGTCGGCCAGGTGATCGTTAATCTGGACATGAGCCAGAAGGATTTCGGCAAGGTCTTTGCGGCCCTTCAGACCGGCCTGCTGACCCCGCTGCAGGGCATGGGCACGGCGTTCAGTTCCTCGCTGCTGGGTCTCGGCGGCTCGCTGATTCTGGGCTTTCTGGATATTCAGGCCGGCCATGCCCAGAACCGTTTCTATGACAGCCTCGAGGAATGGCTCACCGGCGTGACCAACCTGGTGGATACCAAGGACGGTCGCCGCGCCCCGGTGGACAACGACGCTGCGCCGGTGGAGGAAGGCGTCGATCTCGACCAGCTCAGACAGGAAAACCAGCGCCTCAAAGACGAACTGGCCGGGCGGGAGTAACACCATGGTACCCGCATACTCAGGAGGTTGCTGATGGCCTCCAGACGCCGTACCCGCAGTGCTATCAACGTCTGGCCAGGTTACGTGGACGCCCTCTCGGCGCTGTTGATGCTGGTCATTTTCATGCTGCTGATCTATGTGGTCAGCCAGCTTTACCTGTCCCAGACGTTGCATGACCGGAACGATCAGCTGGCCCGGTTGAGCGATCGACTGGCCGCTATCTCAGAGCAGCTGGGACTGGAGCGGGACAAGTCCGCGGCCCTGGAACAGGAAATCCTCTCGGTACAGAACGACTACAGTGCCAGCCTGGCAAAAAATGAGGCGTTGGAGAACCAGGTTGATTCCGACAAGGAACGGATCAAAACCCTGTTGGGGACTCAGGCCTCTTTGCAGCAAGACATCCAGGCCCTGCGGGAACTGCGCCAGAAGCTGGAGCAGCAGGTGGCGGGACTTCGCCAGAGCGCCTCGGAGACCGATACCCAACTGGGCGCCTTGCGGGACCGCACCAAGGCACTGCAGGCCGAATTGGGCGATGATCAGGAGCGCACACTGCTGGCTCAGACCGACATTGATCCCAATAATATCCGGATTCAGGACATGGCGGCGATTGTCGAGCAGGGCAAGAAAGCCCTCGCCGAGCAGAAGCAACTGACCGCCTCCCAGCAGGCCCGCATGGACCGGCTGTCCAGCCAGATTGATGCGCTCCAGAATCAGCTCAACCAGATCAGTGCCGCCCTGAAGCTGCAGAAGGATATTACGGCCGAGAAGGATGCCAAGCTGGCCGACATGGGGCGCCGTATCAACACACTGCTGGCGGAGCGGGTCAACAAGCTGGAGCGCTATCAGTCGGAGTTTTTCGGGCGCCTGCGGGAAATTCTCGAGCAGAACAAGAACGTTCGGGTCGTGGGTGACCGCTTCCTGTTGCCGTCTGAGCTGCTGTTTGCCTCCGGGTCCGCGCAACTGGGTGACGAGGGCAAGGCCGAGCTCGACAAGCTGGCTGCCATTCTGCTGGATGTCGCCGCGAAAATTCCCAAGGACGTCGACTGGATTCTTCGGGTCGACGGCCATACCGACCGCATTCCCATTCATACCGACCAGTTCCCGTCCAACTGGGAATTATCCACCGCCCGCGCGGTGGCCGTGGTGCGCTATCTGGCCGCCAAAGGCGTGCCTGAAAAGCGCATGGCCGCGGCGGGTTTTGGCGAGTTCTTCCCGGTCGACAAGGGCTCCTCACCGGAGGCCCTGCAGCGCAATCGTCGCATCGAGCTCAAGCTCACCGACCGCTGAGGTACCTGCGACACGTCCCGCTGTGATTCTACCGGCATCCACCCGGATGCCGGTTTTTATCAAATTTGCTGCCTGAAATTGTCATGGTTCCCGTCCCCCGACTGAGACACACTGTGGTCAGAACATGGCCGGCCTGATGCGACCCGTCCCGGGATCGGTCCGGTCAGTGATGATGCCCTGAGCCAAAGGGCATGTCCGAGCCTTGACAACCCGAAACGCCGCCCGGCGGCCTCCAGAATCAGGACAGGTGACACAATGAATCTGAACGACGTACCCGCGATCATTACCGGTGGTGCTTCCGGACTGGGTGAGGGCACCGCACGCGTGCTGGCTGCCGCTGGCTGCAAAGTGGCGCTGCTGGATCTTCAGGAAGAGCGCGGACGGGCGATTGCCGAGGAACTGGGCGGCGTGTTCATCCGTTGCGACGTATCCTCGGCGGACAGTGCCGAGGCGGCTGTTGCCGCCGCTCGGGGCGCTCATGGCCCCTGTGGTATCGCGGTCAACTGTGCGGGCATTGCGCCGGCCGCTAAAATAGTGGGCAAGGACGGACCGATGCCGTTGGACAGCTTCAATCGAGTCATACAGGTCAACCTGGTCGGTACCTTCAATATCATGAGACTGGTCGCCGCGGACATGGCGACCCGGGAACCCAACGCGGACGGCGAGCGGGGCGTCATTATTTCTACCGCTTCGATCGCTGCCTACGAGGGGCAGATTGGCCAGGTCGCCTACAGTGCCTCCAAGGGCGGCGTGGTTTCGATGACTCTGCAGGCTGCCCGGGAGCTTGCGCGCAGTGGTATTCGGGTGAACACCATCGCGCCCGGCCTGTTCATGACACCGATGATGGCGGGCATGCCCCAGGAGGTTCAGGACAGTCTCGCCGCAACGCTGCCTTTCCCACAGCGGTTAGGCAAGCCTGAGGAGTTTGGCATGCTGGTGGAACAGATGGTGCGGAACCCGATTCTCAACGGCGAGGTGATCCGTCTCGACAGCGCCCTGCGCATGGCGCCGAAATGACCGACCTGAGTGCATACGGATACACGACACCAAGGAGTAACGCATGAATGTTGAACGGGTAAGCGAGGCCGAGCTGGCGCCTTTCCGGGAGACCGTGGTCAAGATGCTAGAGCGCGAAGTCGCACCGTTTTACGACGAGTGGGACCGGGCCGGCATTGTGCCACGAGAGCTCTGGCGGCGCTTTGGGGCCGCCGGCATGTTGTGTGTGGATGCACCCGAGAGTCATGGCGGCCTGGGAGCGCCCTTCGAATATTCAGTGATGATCGGCGCCGAGCTGGCGCGCTTGGGCTTTGGCGCCCTGGCCACCAATGTGATGGTCCATTCCGATATTGTCGCGCCTTACCTCAGCCATCTGGGCAACGATGAGCAAAAGGCGCGCTGGCTGCCCGGCATGGTATCCGGTGAGGTGGTGGGGGCCATTGCCATGACCGAGCCCGGCGCCGGCTCCGACCTTCAGGGTATGAAAACCCGGGCTGTGCGCGACGGCGACGATTACGTCATTAACGGCTCCAAGACATTCATCACCAACGGCCAGCATGCCGATATGGTCATTGTCGCCGCCAAGACTGACCCGTCAGCCGGTGCCAAGGGTGTGAGCCTGTTCCTTGTGGACACAACGCTGGCGGGCTTCAGTCGTGGCCGTAACCTCGACAAGATCGGACAGCACTGCGGCGATACCTCGGAACTGTTTTTCGAGGACTTGCGCGTACCGGCATCGGCACTGGTGGGCACCGCCGGCCAGGGCTTTATCTACCTGATGCAGGAGTTGGCGCGGGAGCGCCTGGTGATTGGCGCCGTCGGCGTTGGCGCAGCCCGCGGTGCGCTGGACATGACCGTGGACTACGTCCAGCAGCGGGAGCTGTTCGGACAGAAGCTGGGGCAGTTGCAGAATACCCGGTTCCGCCTCGCTGAAATGGAAACCGACTACCGGATCAATAAAGCGTTCGTGGATCAATGTGTGGGCGAATACATCGCCGGCACTCTGGACGCCACGGCGGCGTCGATGGCCAAGTACAGCGCCACTGAAATGCAATACCGGGTTGCCGACGGCTGCCTGCAGTTGTTTGGCGGCTACGGCTACATGTCCGAGTATCCGATTTCCCGTGCCTTCACCGACGCCCGCGTGCAACGGATCTATGGCGGCACCTCGGAAGTCATGAAAGAACTGATCGCCCGCTCGTTGCTGGGGCGGGGTTAACCGGAACATTATCAGGCCGACAGATATCGGCCGGAGGAGAAATCATGTCTGATATCAATACGGACCAGAGTGTGGTCATTGCCGGTGCCGCACGCACACCCATGGGTGCCATGATGGGGTCGCTGAGCAGCGTGCGTTCGCCGGAACTGGGCGCGGTCGCCATCGCTGAAGCGATCGCTCGGGCCGGGCTGGCGCCCGCAGATGTTGACGAGGTCATTATGGGGTGCGTGCTGGCGGCCGGTCTCGGCCAGGCGCCGGCGCGCCAGGCGTCGCGGGCGGCGGCCATTCCCGACTCAACCGGTTGCACCACGATCAACAAGATGTGCGGTTCGGGCATGCGGGCGGTGATGCTGGCTCACGATCAGATCCGTGCCGGCAGCCATACCCTGATGGTCGCCGGAGGGATGGAGAATATGAGTCAGGCGCCCTATCTGCTGCCCAAGGCCCGAGCCGGCATGCGGATGGGCCATGGCCAGGTACTCGACTCGATGTTTCTGGATGGCCTGGAAGACGCCTACGAAGGCGGTCTGATGGGGGTCTTTGCGCAGCGCACTGCGGATCGCTATGACGTCAGTCGCCAGGCCATGGATGACTTCGCGATCGAGTCACTGAGCCGGTCGCTCGCCGCCATTGAGAACGGCTGGTTTAAACCCGAGATCGTTCCGGTCACAGTGACGGGCCGGGGCGGCGAGAGCCTGGTCGATACGGACGAGCAGCCGGGCAAGGCGCGTCCGGAAAAGATTCCCCAGCTCAAGCCGGCCTTTGATCCGGCCGGGTCAGTCACCGCGGCCAATGCCAGTTCGATCAGCGACGGCGCGTCCGCCGTCGTGCTGACGACCGGCACCGAGGTCGCCCGCCGCGGGCTCAA
>JAWVWU010000127.1:0-6400 GCA_033723595.1 Marinobacter sp.
CGAGGCCTCGTTATCTTCGGTGATGGTGGTTTCGAGGTGAGTCACGTCGCGGCAGACATCGCGTTCGACGATCGCTTTCAGCATGCGCTTGGCCAGACCCTGACCCCGGCCCTTTTCATGGACCGCCACCTGCCAGACAAATACCGTGTCCGGTTTCTTCGGCGGGCGATAGCCGGAAATAAAGCCGACCAGGTCGCCATCCTTTTCCGCAGCCACGCCGGTATCGGCGAAGTCGCTGCACTGCAACAGGTTGCAATATATTGAATTGGTGTCCAGCGGTGGACACTCGGCGACCAGTTGGTGCAAACGGAAGCCATCATCCTTACGTGGAACACGCAGGGTGATAGCGGTGGTATTCGAGCCTTCGTTTTTCATGTCGTGGTCAATTCGCCTCAAAAAGTTAGGGTTAAATTATATAGACCACAAAAGAAAAATCAACCGGACTGCCGGTCCCGAGACCGGGAACCCCTGGCCAGAGGCCCGCAATCAGTGGCCTTCAGGCCGATTGCGGACCTTCAAACACCAGTTCATCCGGCCCCAGGCGGGTGCCGTGCTGAATACGATCCCGGTAGGATTCCGCGGCGTCAGAACCGGCCGGCCAGATCCGGTCGAACTGGGTCAGCCAGGCCGCGGTATCGAAGGCCAGCGGTACCAGCGAGATCTCCAACGGACCCTGGACCCGACGGGCCAGTGAGCCCGGAACCGACTGCCCGAATCCCGCACCATGGGCGAGCCGGGCCACCAGGCCACGGCTGTCCGCGCGCACATTGCCCATGCCTGCCGAGCCGTTGTTGAGCAGGCACCTGGGGCGGCCATCAACCGTCGCCGACCAGAGCGCCGGCAGGCAGGTGTGGCTGGACACCATCACATCGGCGTCGGTGCGCCGGAACCAGTCCACCAATTGCTCATCCGATCCGGCCTCAAGGTATTCATGGGCCAGCCCCCACCCCGCCAGAGATTCGGGGTCGCCGTGCACCACCAAAACCTTTAGGCCACCAAGGATCAGGCTGCGCCAGCGTGGCAATTCGCCCAGGGCCTGCCGGATCGGTGGATGCTGTGACGCCACGCGTTGAAGCCGGTCCATAATCCGGTTGGATCGGGCAACCACCTGGTCGTCAACGAAGTCCGGGTAGGCGCAGCCACAGCCGGCGCCGTCACTGGGATGTGCAAGTTCGTATTCGACATTGCCCAGCATCGCGTCGTAAGCCAGCACCCGGCGGTTGATCTCTTCAAACAACCCGACGTCAGCGTTGAACCAGTTGAAGTCGCCGTTGAACAGCAGTCTGACCCGCAAACCGGCCGCGCGATCGGAGGCGACCAGGGCCTCCAGGGTATCCAGCGCTCGGACATTGCCATACAGACCGCCGGCAACGTAGACGACATCCGCTGCCCAGTTTTCTGCCGGAACCCGCAGCTGCTCCGGCCGGTACCGATAGTGCAGCGGGCAGCTCCGGCCCTCGTGACCGTTGGCCATCGACGTCACCCCTGACTGACCGCCGGGGCGCGCCCGGCCAGGCGGCGAACAATCAGCGGCAGGAAAAAGCCGGCGGTACAGATCAGAACGCCGTAAGCATTGACGCCCAGCAGACGGGCGTAGTGTCCGTCACCGATGGCCCAGCTGGCCGGGATCAGACCCGCCGCCAGCAGCAGGCCCAGAGCCACGCCGGTCCAGAAACTCAGATGAAAGCTCCAGGGCGACCAGCGGGTAAACCCATAGAACAGGAACACCGGCGCCAGCCCCATCACCATCGTTCCGGAAATGGTGGTGGCCTTCAGAATGTCGGTACCGGCGAACATCGGCAGGTTGCCGAGCACTGCGAACACCACCATCACCACCGCACCCACCCTCATGCTGGGCATCCGGTCGGCGGCACGACGCACCAGCCTGGGCAAATCCAGCGCCAGCGACTTGGCGAGGGAGGTAAACGTGGAGTCCAGCGTGGAACCGGCCGAGGTCATCATCACCACACTCATGAAAAACAGGGCCGTCAGACCCAGCGACTGGCCGACCGCCGCCGGCGCATTGCCGGCCACATCGATGCCGTTGAGTCGCGCGTGGACGCCAACCAGACTGAACACAAACACGGCGGCAAAGCCCAGCAGTCCGGCGACCACAAAGCTCTTGAGCATGGTTTTTTCGTTATTCACGAAGCCCCGGTCGGTCATCACCGGATCGTGGAACGGGTAGCTGAAGATCTGCAGGCCAGCCACCAGCAACAGGTCAGCACCGCCGCTCAGGCGAAACTCGCCGTTGCTGAGCAGGGCGCCTGTGTCGTTGGCGGGAATAATCAGGAACAGCACGGCGCCCACAAAGAACACGAATACCACGGCCTGCAGAACATCGGTGAAGATGGAGCTACGCAACCCGCCTTTCAGGCTGTAAGCCAGTGTGAACGCGGTGAACACCATGGCGGCGGTGTAATACTGCCATTGCCCGGGCTGACCGAAGTAACCGCCGACCACGGCCGTGTTACTCCACACCTCGTTGTACAGACGGATCAGGATGGCAACCGCAAAACTCAGCGAGGCCAGTCGTCCGAAGCGGGAGGTGAGAAACGACTGCAGACTGGTCGCACCCGTCTGGGTCCGAATCAGGTAGATCACATAGCCGGCCACCGGAATCGACAGCCAGTAAGTGGCGTAGGCCAGGCCGCCCACAACCCCGTAGGCGGCCCCGAGGTTGGCCGCATTGGTCACCGATTTGGCGAAGATCCAGCTGATGAAGATGCTGGCCGTCAGGGACCACTGACCCACCGGATTGCCGTGGTCATCAGCGCCGCGGTAGAAAGATTCGGCGTTGCGGCTGGTCGGTGACAGCCAGTACATGACCACCCCGTAGACCAACAGGAACCCCCAGAACAGGGCGGCTTCGGTGACTGTCATTGATGTGTCCTCTCACGGTTGGGATGTATCGTTTTGATGGCTGTTTCAGGCCGGCGCCGAGCAGCTGGCGCCGAACCGATAGCAGGAAAAACAGCGGTGATGGCGTAGCATGATGCGCTCATCCATGCTCTCGCGGAGACTGCCGCCGAGGTCGTAGTCCGGATCATCATCCACCAGCGTGCAGGCGTAGACCCGAACCTGATCGCCTTTTTTTACCAGCATCCGGGTGTAGGTACACATGAAGTGAGCGCGGCTCTCGCGAGTCGGGTACTTCTCCATGCAGGTTTCAGTCACCTCCGGGCTGCCGTCTTCCGAGCCGGGCGTGCCCAGGTCGGGGAAAGCGGTAAAGGCCAGGTGCTCGGGAATGCCCTGCGCGCGGAAAATACCCCGGAACGCCGCCTCGACGTGGGCCGGATCTTCGTCGCTGTCGGTCTGACGAGCGATCGAGACCTTGAAGCCCTGCTCATGGAGCCAGCGGATACCGTCCAGCGCTTTGGCAAAGCTTCCCTCACCCCGGTCGACGTCATGCCGGGCGGCATCGGGATAGTCCAGGCTGACTCGAAAGTGAATCGGGTAGGGATTGTCGAGCAAGGGCAAAACCTGGTGGGTCCGTTTGAGCAGCGGATCGGTGGCATTGGTCAGCACGAAGCACGGCCGGTGCTGACTGGCGTAGTCGAGGATATTGACGAAATCCCGAATGACAAACGGCTCGCCCCCGGTGAACGAAAACTGCTCGACCCCCATCTCCAGCGCTTCATGGATAAACGGTTTGACGTCCGTCAACGTCATGCCCGGGATGCGACCGTCACCGGGATGAGAGCCCTCCAGGCAGAACGGACACGACAGATTGCAGGCGGTGCCGGTATGAATCCACAGCTCCTTCAGGGCGTCGGCGTCAATATAGCCGCGCGGATCGCCGGCCCGGGTGTGGGTCCAGCTGTCCACGGCTCTGGGCGTGATCAACTCAGTCACCGGAATGCGACGCGCGGTACGCTCATACACTGTCATAACTACTCCGTTCTATCGTTGGTAACCGGCGCCACCTTGTTCAGCGACCAGTCGTAATCGAGGTATTCGATATCCGCGGCCCGTACCTCCGGGCGAGGCGGGGTGGCTCCGTTGCTCAGCCGGGAGAGGTGGTCCACCAGAAAGCCACGAACACCCTGCGGGTATCCACTGTCGGCATTCCAGTCTTCACCGTACCAGTCGAAAATGGAAGACACCTTGAAGGTGCGGTCGGCATCGTCGTAGCGGTTGCGGCGGTGATCCGACAGGAAGCGGTTTACCGCCTGCGTCAGTTGGGCATCCAGGTCAGACGCCACGTAAGCGGTATCCGCCAGTGCCGGGCAACCAATCGACGCGCAGTTGACTGCCATGTGGATACGCGGTTCCCTGAAATGCTTGCGGATCATGGATTGCTCGATGTCGTCCAGCGAGTGCTTCTGGCCCCGCAACTCAAAAAAGGCCTGCTTCCAGGGCGACCCGAACCAGCCGCCAATGTCCTTGATGGACTCGATACCGGGGTAATGATCGAGAATCAGCCTGACCGTGAACGCGTTGTAGGCGTTGATCAGAAACGCCAGCTTCTGGTTGCGGGTCCAGCTCTGGTACTGGGATTCGGTCACCGCTGACAGGCTGGCGAGGTACTGGTCAAGCTTGTCACGATCGGCAGCGAACCCGTCGTAGTCCACCTGTGATGCCACTCCACCCCGGACCCAGACCACATGGTCCTGCAGTAGCTGCGTCCATACCGTATGCTGCTGGTCAAAATCTCCGGCCCGCACCAGCAGACTGACCAGCATCAGGCCAAGGCCCATGATCAGCGATGTTCGCGGCTTGCGTCGTTGGATCTGCTTCACACCTCACCTCGTGCCGTTGTCGTTGCGCCAGCGGCGGGCTTTCCCCGGCGCCAGTCGTGCAGTTTTTCCAGCAGTCGTAAAATACCTTGGGGCGCATGGGCCCGTTTCCATTCGCCGGCGGCATACTTGGCCGCCTCGTTCCAGGTCGGGTAGGGATGAATCGTGCCGAGGATCTTGTTCAGCCCGAGCCCGTGCTTCATCGCCAGGGTGAATTCCGACAGGATTTCACCGGCCTGGGGGCCCACCACCACCGCCCCCAGAATTTTGTCCTTGCCGGGCACTGTCAGCACCTTGATAAAACCACTGGCACGGCTCTCGGCAATGGCGCGATCCAGGTCACCCAGGTCGTAGCGGGTCACCTCGACCGACACGCCCCGGTCCCTGGCCTCCGCCTCGCTCAGCCCCACCCGCGCGACCTCCGGCGCGGTGAACGTCACCCAGGGCATGACCCGGTAGTCCACCCGGAAACGACGAAACTGACCAAACAGGCCATTGACGGCGGCATACCAGGCCTGGTGCGCAGCCGCGTGGGTAAACTGGTACGGCCCGGCCACGTCACCGCAGGCAAACACATTGGGGTAACGCACACTCAGATCCTCCGCCACCGGCACGGTACCGTTGCCGGCCGGCTCGATACCCAGCGCGTCCAGCCCCAGGCCGTCGGTGTTGCCACGGCGGCCGACCGCCACGATGACCTGATCGAAAGGCCGTCTTACCCGGTCACCGTGATGATCGCAGTACACGACTTTCTCGCCGTTCTCGATGGCAAACTCCACCGCCCGGTGCTCCAGCAACACCTCGATACCGTCCTCCCGGAACTGGCGCAGCACCGTCTCCGAGACCTCGACGTCTTCCTTGATCAGCAGCCGATCGGCCATCTCCACCTGGGTCACCTGACTGCCCAGACGGGCGAACGCCTGGCTCAACTCGGAACCGATCGGACCGCCCCCCAGGATCAACAGCCGCTCTGGCCGTGTCTCCAACGACCACAGGGTGTCGGAGGTGATCGGCTCCATGTCCGCCAGCCCGGGGATCGGTGGCACCATCGGCCGGCCACCGGTGGCAATCACAATACTGCGGGCGCTCAGTCGACGGATGCCCCCGTCGGACAGCGTGACGTCCACCTCCCAGGGTGATACGAACCGGGCCTCACCAGCGATGCAGTCCACCCCCAACTGCCGGTATCGTTCCGGTGAGTCATGGGGCTCCACCTCGGCAATCACGCGCTTCACCCGCGCCATAATGTTGGCGAAGCTGCCTTTGACCGGGACCGATTCCAGACCGTATCGATCGGCGTGACGAAGGGTATCGGCGGCCTTGGCGCTCTGGATCAGGGCCTTGGAGGGTACGCAGCCGGTATTGAGACAGTCACCGCCCATCTTGTCCTTTTCAATCAGCGCCACCCGGGCTTTGACCGCAGCGGCGATGTAGGCGGACACCAGGCCGGCGGAGCCGCCACCAATCACCAGCAGGTTGTAGTCGAAGGTGTCTGGCCGATCAAAGTGCTGGTAGAGCCGGCGGCGACGGATAACGCCGATCACGGCCTTGGCAATCAGCGGGAACACACCCAGCAGCACGAACGACAGCAACACGCTGGGGGAAACCACATCACCCAGCGACTGGATCTGTGCCAGCTGTGTGCCGGCGTTCACATACAC
>JAWVWU010000128.1:0-6392 GCA_033723595.1 Marinobacter sp.
ATGGTGGCACTGGCTTCGTTCAGGCCGATCACCTCGACGTCGGCGCCTTCGCGCCGGAACTTGAGTACGACCTTGTCGAGCGCGCCGACGGCGGTAATGTCCCAGAAGTGGGCGCGACTGAGGTCGATAACGACCGCATCCACGGCCTCCTTGAAATCAAAGGAGGCGATAAACTTCTCCGATGCGCTGAAAAAGACCTGGCCGACAACGCGGTAGGTGCGGGTGTCGGTCTGGTCATCGTGTTCCGAGGTAATCAGCATAAACTGACCGACCTTGTTTGCGAAGAACAGCGAGGCCAGCAATACACCGCTGAGAACGCCGAACGCGAGATTGTGGGTGGCGACCACGACAATCACCGTGACCACCATCACAATGTTGGTGGACAGCGGGTGCTTGCGTAGATTGCGCAGCGAGTCCCAACTGAAGGTACCGATCGACACCATGATCATGACCGCCACCAGCGCCGCCATGGGGATGCGCACCAGCCAGTCGTCCAGTACCAGTACCATGATCAGCAGGAAGATACCCGCGGCCAGTGTCGACAGCCGGGTGCGGCCACCGGACTTCATGTTGATGATTGACTGGCCGATCATCGCACAACCGGCCATACCACCGAGTAGGCCGGCGCCGATATTGGCAATGCCCTGACCACGGCACTCCCGGTTGCGGTCGCTCGGTGTGTCGGTAATGTCGTCGACAATGGTTGAGGTCATCATGGACTCCAGCAGTCCCACCACCGCCATGGCCAGGGAGTAGGGCAGGATGATCTGCAGGGTTTCAAGGGTCATCGGCACGTCGGGCCAGAGGAACACGGGCAGGGTGTCGGGTAACTGGCCCATGTCGCCGACCGTGCGGATATCCAGGTTCAGGGCCATGGCTACGCCCGTGAGCAGGGTGATACAGATCAGCGGCGAGGGGACGAGCCGGCCGACCACCGGGATCAGCGGGAACAGGTAAATGATACCGAGACCGGCGGCCGTCATGGCATACACGTGCCAGGTAACGTTGGTCAGTTCCGGCAGTTGGGCCATGAATATCAGAATGGCCAGGGCGTTGACGAATCCGGTGACCACCGAGCGGGAAACAAACCGCATCAGGCTGCCAAGCTTGAGATAGCCGGCCATGACCTGCAGGGCTCCGGTGAGCAGGGTCGCGGCCAGCAGGTACTCCAGACCATGATCTTTCACCAGGGTGACCATCAGCAGGGCCATGGCGCCGGTGGCGGCGGAAATCATGCCCGGCCGTCCGCCCACAAAAGCAATCACCACAGCGATGCAGAACGAGGCATAAAGCCCGACTTTGGGGTCGACGCCGGCGATGATAGAGAACGCTATGGCCTCCGGGATAAGCGCCAGGGCGACGACCAGCCCCGAGAGCAGGTCCCCCCGCACGTTGGAGAACCAGGTTTTCTGAAGTGATTTAAGCATTGAATCGTCCGGTTAGTCAGGCGCGACCGGTAAGCCGCTGTCAAACATGAGTTGCACAGATGAAGGACCCGATGCAGGCATCGGGTCACGTCGAGAGGGCTGACCCGTTTGTGACCGGGTCTGACTGGCGCCTATCCAAACACGGCGCGCCGGAACGGTTATTGTTCCCGGGCGATCGCGCGATAGGCAATGTCGCGACGGCAGAAAACGCCGTCCCAGTGGATGGAGTCTGCAAGCCGGTAGGCGCGTTGCTGAGCGTCCGCCACGGAACTGCCCAGGGCCGTGGCACAGAGTACCCGGCCGCCCTGGGTGACCACCTTGTCACCCTTGATGACGGTGCCGGCGTGAAAGACTTTTTCGCCGTCAGTCTCGCGTTCCGGGAGCCCCTCAATCGGATCGCCTTTGCGGTAGCTACCCGGATATCCTCCGGCGGCCAGCACAATGCCGACGGCGGCGCGGTCATCCCATTCCGAAGTGCATTCGTCGAGGCGTCCGTCCACGGCAGCGTTGCAGAGCGCGACCAGATCCGACTGCATGCGCAGCATGATCGGCTGGGTTTCCGGGTCGCCGAACCGGCAGTTGAATTCGATCACCCGGGGCGCACCCTCGGGATCAATCATCAGACCGGCATAAAGGAAGCCGGTATAGGGATGACCCTCGGCCGCCATGCCACGGACAGTGGGATAAATCACCTCGTCCATGATGCGCTGGTGGACCGCGTCCGTGACCACCGGGGCGGGGGAATAGGCGCCCATGCCCCCGGTGTTCGGGCCGGTATCGCCGTCGCCGACCCGCTTGTGATCCTGGGACGTGGCCATCGGCAGAACATGCTCGCCGTCGACCATGACGATGAAACTGGCTTCCTCGCCTTCCAGAAACTCCTCGATGACCACCCGGCTGCCGGCCTCACCAAACGCATTGCCAGAGAGCATGTCACGGATGGCGTCTTCCGCCTCGGCCAGCGTCATGGCCACGATGACGCCCTTGCCTGCTGCGAGACCATCGGCCTTGATGACAATCGGTGCGCCCTGCTGGCGAACGTAGGCCAGGGCATCGTCGAGATCGGTAAAGTTGCCGTAGGCGGCGGTCGGGATCTGCTGACGGGCGAGGAAATCCTTGGTAAATGCCTTGGATCCCTCAAGCTGGGCAGCGCCCTGCGTCGGGCCGAATACCCGGAGGTTGCGACGGCGGAACAGGTCAACTACGCCGTCGACCAGTGGGGCTTCGGGGCCAACGATGGTCAGGCCGACCTCGTGAGTGGCAGCAAAGTCCGCGAGTGCGTTGAGGTCGGTGGCCTCGATGGCCACGTTTTCAAGGCCCGCATCCCGGGCCGTACCGGCATTGCCCGGGGCAACAAACACCCGGTCGGCCAGTGGTGATCGGGCGGCTTTCCAGGCCAGCGCATGTTCACGTCCGCCGCTGCCGATGATCAGAATGTTCATGGGTGTGAACTCCTTGGTGAGTCGGTCGTCAGTGGCGGAAGTGCCGCATACCGGTAAAGACCATGGCAATGCCGTGTTCATTAGCGGCGTCGATGACTTCCTGGTCACGCATGGATCCGCCGGGCTGGATCACCGCGGTAATGCCGGCGGCCGCAGCCGCATCAATGCCATCACGGAACGGAAAGAAGGCGTCGGACGACATCACCGAGCCTTTGACTTCCAGGCCTTCGTCGGCGGCCTTGATGCCGGCGATTCGAGCGCTGTAGACCCGGCTCATCTGGCCGGCACCGATACCGATGGTGCGTCCCGAGCGAGCGTAGACAATGGCGTTGGACTTGACGTACTTGGCCACTTCCCAGGCGAACAGCAGGTCGTTCAGTTCATGTTCACTGGGCTGGCGCTCGGTGACCACCTTGACCTCGTCCAGGGAGACCATGCCCAGGTCCCGGTCCTGGACCAACAGACCGCCGGTCACCCGCTTGAAATCGAGCGCCGGTGCGCGTTCGCCGTCGAGGTCGCCGCAGGCGAGCAGTCGCACGTTTTTCTTCGCAGCGACAATAGCCAGGGCGTCATCGGCGACCGAGGGCGCGATGATGACCTCGACAAACTGCCGGTCAACAATGGCCTGTGCGGTCCGCGCATCCAACTCCCGGTTGAAGGCAATGATACCACCGAAAGCCGACGTGGGATCCGTGGCAAACGCCAGGTCGTACGCCTGCGTGATGTCGGCACCGATGGCCACGCCACAGGGGTTGGCGTGTTTGACGATGACGCAGGCAGGATCAGCGAAGGGCTTGACGCATTCCAGCGCGGCATCGGTGTCCGCCACGTTGTTGAACGACAGGGCTTTGCCCTGGAGCTGGCGCGCGGTCGCCACACAGGCTTCGCGTGGCGAGCGCTCGGCATAGAATGCCGCCTGCTGATGGGGATTTTCGCCGTAACGCATATCCTGAACTTTAACGAACTGGGTGTTGAACGTGCGGGGAAACGCAGGATTGTCATTATCGGCCGTGCGGCCGCCCAGATAATTGGCGATCGCGCCGTCGTAGGCGGCGGTGTGTTCAAAGGCCTTGACCGCCAGGTCAAACCGGGTGGCGTGGCTGAGCTGACCCTCGTTGGCAGCCAGTTCAGCCAGCACCGTCTGATAGTCCGCCACATTGACCACGATGGCGACATCGCGGTGATTCTTGGCGGCGGCGCGCACCATGGTGGGCCCGCCGATATCAATGTTCTCGATGGCGGTGGCCAGGTCGCAGTCAGGATCGGCCACGGTCGCCTCGAACGGATAGAGGTTGACCACAACCATATCGATCGGGGCGATGCCGTGTTCGGCCATGATCCCGTCGTCGGTGCCGCGACGTCCGAGAATGCCTCCGTGAATGGTCGGATGCAGGGTCTTGACCCGGCCATCCATCATTTCCGGGAACCCGGTGTGATCACTGACTTCGGTGACGGGGATCTGATTGTCGCGCAGCAGGCGGAAGGTGCCGCCAGTGGACAGTAGCTCTATATTGTAACCGGTCAGCTGGCGGGCAAATTCGACAATGCCGGTTTTATCGGAAACGCTGATCAGCGCGCGACGGACGGACGTGTTGGCCTGGTTTGACATAGCTCACAGTTTCACTGGGTAGGAACGAATGAAGGCCTCGCAGATGGTGTCCGGGAGGCCCTCCTGATTCGGGTTGCTGAATTATAGCAGACCGTATTGCTTGAGTTTCTTGCGCAGGGTTCCGCGGTTGAGACCGAGCATGGTTGATGCCTTGGTCTGGTTATTGCGGGTGTATTTCATAACCTGCTCAAGCAGGGGTGCCTCGACTTCCGACAGCACCAACTGGTAGACCTCAGTCACCGGCGCGCCGTCGAGCTGGGCAAAATAATGTTTCAGGGCCACCTCCACGCTGTCACGCAGAGTGACGGACTGGCCGTTGCTGGCAACGGTCTGCAATTGATGAATGTCGTCATTAATCGGTTGGGTGGTGGCGGTGGCCATGTTGTCGTTTGACAGTGTCTCAGCGGTCATGCTGCGAATACCTCTCCATTTCGTAAGCCTGCAAAGTACTGTTGAATGCTTTGGGTCTGCTCCTGCGCGCTGTCGATCGCGTTGAAGCGCTTCCTGAACTGTTTTTCCGGGTCATGAGCCTGCAGATACCAACCCACGTGCTTGCGGGCAATGCGCACGCCCATCAGCTCGCCGTAGAAATCATGGAGCGCGTGCAGGTGTTCCGTCAGGATCGTCTCGACCTCCGTCATCGAGGGCGGTGCGAGCGACTGGCCGGTCTCCAGGAAATGCAGCATTTCCCGGAAAATCCAGGGGCTACCCTGGGCCGCTCGGCCAATCAGCAGGCCGTCGGCATGGGTGTACGACAGGACATCCCGGGCCATCGCCGGGGATGTGATATCGCCGTTGGCAAAGACCGGAATGGTGACCCGGGACTTGACGTCGGCGATGGTGTCGTACTCGGCCTCGCCACGGTAAGCATCAGCGCGGGTTCTGCCATGCACCGCCAGCGCCTGGATGCCGGCGTCTTCAGCCATACGGGCGATCCGCGTGGCGTTGCGGTTGTCGCGGTCCCAACCGGTGCGCATTTTCAGGGTGACCGGTACGTCCACTGCCGCAACCACGGCCTGCAGAATTTCCCCGACCAGGGCCTCATCTTTCATCAGCGCCGAGCCGGCAGCCTTGTTACAGACCTTCTTGGCCGGACAGCCCATGTTGATGTCAATAATCTGGGCCCCGTGCTCGACGTTCAGTCGCGCTGCATTGGCCAGCATCTCGGCGTCGCCGCCTGCGATCTGCACCGATCGCGGCTCGGGCTCGCCATCGTGGTCAAGCCGCAGCCGCGATTTGCGCGTGTGCCAGAGTCGACTGTCGGCAATCACCATTTCCGAGACCGCCAGGCCCGCTCCCAGTCGTCGGCACAGCAGTCGGAATGGCCGGTCGGTAACGCCCGCCATGGGCGCGACGATCAACGGATTCGGCAGCGTGTAAGGACCGATTTTGGCGGTTGGCAGCATGATTCATTCCGGATCGTAACTGGTTAAATGATCACCAGGTTCCAGCGGGCGACAATGATACCGCCGAGGGCAGAGGGATTGAAGGGGCAAAGGGGTGAAAAAATTGATTATTTTTCGTTCTGTCTGGTTGACTTTTGTCCGGCGCACGCGCCGCCAGCTGGTTTGCGCGGCGCCGGATTATTGACAGCTCAGGGCTTGCGGGGGCGGAAGACAATGTTGTAGTTGACCGCATCGCGACCCGGATCACGGATGGTGATGGCGATGTGGACGGGCTTGCCGGCGGGCATCATGGTCAGCGACCTGGCCTCGCCGTCGAGGTAGTCCGCAGGCTCGAAAACGCTCTGTGCGACCACGTCCCCATTGAGATTCGAGAAGGTCAGCCCGATGGCCGGGAACGGTTGTTCAAATTCCGCCTGATTGACAATTTCCGCATCCACCACCAGCGCGTTACGATCATCGGGCGCGGTCCGGACAACGAGTTTTCGGCTCTGGATCTGGTCAATGGCGA
>JAWVWU010000129.1:0-6355 GCA_033723595.1 Marinobacter sp.
AATCGGACTGGTACCGATATCCCCGTATACAATGCCAAGCACCGCCAGTCCGATGGCAGCGCGACCGGGTTCCGACGACTTCTCGGATTCAGCCATACTCGTTCCTTTTTGCGCAAATTGCTGCAGCAGGGCTCCTGCCAACCCTGGCACGGTACTGAATTCTGACAGTTATAGCCCTTAAATCAAACTTTCACCGCCTGACGCTGCCTTTACAGACAGACGCCGTCGCCCCGACCCGCCACCAGACACAAAAAAACCCCGGCGCGCTTGACGCCGGGGTTGTAAAGTCCGCGATGCATGCGGAGTCAGATCGAAACAGCCAGTGCGCTACTTCTCGACAAACGCGCGCTCAATCACGTAATGGCCCAGATCGCCGTGCCGCGCCTCCTGGAAGCCCTGGCGATCGAGAATCGCACAAGTGTCCTTGAGCATGCTGGGACTGCCGCAGATCATGAAGCGGTCGTTCTCCAGATCAAACTCGGGCAGACCCAGGTCTTTCATCAACTTGCCACTTTCCATCAGGTCGGTCAGGCGGCCCTGGTTGCGGAAGGGTTCACGGGTGACCGTCGGATAGTACAACAGCTTGCCCTGGACCATTTCGCCAAAGAATTCGTTGTTCGGCAGGTCGTCGATATCCTGCTGGTAGGCTAATTCGGATACGTAGCGCACGCCGTGTGTGAGGATCACCTTGTCGTAATGCTCATACACTTCGGGATCCTTGATGATGCTCATGAACGGCGCCAGCCCGGTGCCCGTACTGATCAGGTACAGGTGACGCCCTGGCAGCAGGTGATCCATGACCAACGTCCCGGTGGGCTTACGACTGACCAGAATCTCGTCACCGACCTCGATTTTCTGCAGACGGGATGTCAGCGGGCCGTCCTGGACCTTGATGGAGAAAAACTCGAGTTCTTCCTCGTAGTTGGCACTGGCGATACTGTAGGCGCGCATCAGCGGCTTACCATCGGTTTCCAGACCGATCATGGTGAAATGACCGTTCTTGAACCGGAAGCCCGGGTCCCGACTGGTGGTAAAGCTGAACAGGGTGTCATTCCAGTGGCGAACACTGGTCACGCGCTCACGATTCAGATTGCTCATAAAAATGCCGTCTCCGGAAGGTCGTAATTCACATGAATTCAATCGGGTCTAAATACTGTTGAGCCTATGGTAACGCAGGAGTAACCTATCGATGAAATGGGATATTTTTATAACCTTATTCGGTTTTATCGATAATGCGCT
Organism: Marinobacter sp.; assembly: GCA_033723595.1. GTDB lineage: Bacteria > Pseudomonadota > Gammaproteobacteria > Pseudomonadales > Oleiphilaceae > Marinobacter. Next base: position 1,240 of record JAWVWU010000129.1, read on the forward strand.
ACTCATTCCGACAACTGGAAGTTTTTCTCGCGGCCGCCAACAGCCAGAACATCACCCGTGCCGCGCAATCTCTGAACATGTCTCAGTCTGCGGCCAGCAGCGCGCTGAAGGAGCTGGAAGCCCAGTTTGACATCCAGCTGTTCGACCGGGTCGGCAAGCGACTCCAGCTAAACGAGCTGGGTCGGCTGTTCCGGCCCCAGGTCGAGGCCCTGTTATCGCAGGGTGCCGAGCTGGAGCAAGCCCTCAGCCAGCACACTGAAGTGGGTGCACTGAAGGTCGGCGCGACCCTGACGATTGGCAATTATCTCGCGGTTGGCGTGATGGCGGAATACATGAAAACCCAGCGCCACGCCCGGGTATCACTGGAGGTCGCCAATACGAGCACCATTGCCAGACGGGTCAGTGACTTTGAACTGGATATCGGGCTGATTGAGGGCGAACTGCAGTCCCCGGAGCTGGATGTGCTGCCCTGGCGCAACGATGACCTGGTCGTATTCTGCAGCCCCGACGATCCGCTGGCTCGTGAGGGGACGCTGTCTGATGAGCAACTGAGACAGGCCACCTGGATCATGAGGGAACCCGGATCAGGCACGCGCCAGACCTTTGAGCGGGGCATGCATGGCCTGTTACCAGAGCTGAACATACTGCTGGAACTGGAACATACCGAGGCAATCAAGCGCGCCGTGGAGGCCAATCTCGGCATTGGCTGCCTGTCCCGCGTCTGCCTGGCAGACGCCTTCCGACGCGGCAGCCTGGTGCCGCTGGCGGCTCCCCAGCATCGACGCTTTGACCGCCAGTTCTACTTTATTCTCCACAAGCAAAAATACCGCAGCGCCGGAATCGACCGCTGGATCGCGCTTTGCCGGGACCTTTGACTTCGGGGTGACGACGCATCCCCGCGGCGCTTATCGTCGCCCATCGTGAGCCCGGGTTGCTCAACCGGGGTGCGGGCGCCGATCAGGTCAACGGACCGCTATGGAAACGGAACTCTGTGTCCGACGCTTCGATGAGATCGCGCTCAACCGCCATGAACTCGGCCACCCGGGCGTCAATCGGGCCCTCCGCAGCGGCTTCAGCCAGGCTGAGATAATCCTGATAGTGGCGCGCCTCGGATTTGAGCAAACCGGTATAGAAACCACACAGTTCCGTATCCAGATGCGGTGCGAGCGCGGCGAACCGCTCACAGGACCGGGCCTCGATGATGGCGCCAACGATCATGGTGTCCACTAAGCGCTGCGGGTCTTCCTTGCTGACCAGTTGCCTGAGACCGGCCGCGTAACGCGATGGGCCGATCTGATCGTAGTGAATCGCGCGTTTACCCATAATCGCCAGCACCTGCTCGAAATGACGCAACTCCTCCCGGGCCAACCGTGACATCTTATTCAGCAGCGGAGTGTTATCCACGTAACGATACATGAGACCAAGTGCCGTCGAAGCGGCTTTCTTCTCACAATTGGCATGATCGATCAGCATCAGCTCCTGATGGGCCAGCGCATTATCGATCCAGCGCTGCGGCGTCCGGCAGGGCAGGAATTGGTGGATGGTTTCGAGAGCGGAGAGCGCCATGACAGATAGAGTACCCCGGGCCATTAGAACGCCGCATTATACACAAGTCACCCGACGGATGACGCCCTACATCACCGAACCTTTAGCGACCATTCATACCAGCCTCCGGGCCCGGCCGAGTCGGTGGACTCCTTAACTTTTGGAGGGCTTTACTATATGATGCTGCGCCAATTCCCGGCCTTTTCCGCCGAAAAATTCCCGCCACTCCGTCACGAGCGCGGGATCGTCCAACTGATGAGGGTCTAGATCGTGTTAGAAGCCTATCGTGAACACGTTGCAGAACGTGCGGCTCAGGGCATCCCGCCGAAGCCGCTGAACGCCGAACAAACCGCCGCGCTGGTCGAGCTGCTGAAAAACCCGCCGGCCGGCGAGGAAGAAACACTGATCGACCTGCTCTGGAACCGCGTGCCCCCGGGCGTTGACGAAGCCGCCTACGTCAAGGCGGCGTTCCTGTCTGCCATCGCTAAAGGCGAGACCACGTGTGCCCTGATCGACAGCAAGACCGCCGTCAAGTGGCTCGGTATGATGCAGGGCGGCTACAACATTGCCACGCTGGTCGAGCTGCTGGACGACAGCGAGCTCGCGGAACTGGCCGGTGAGCAGCTGAAGAAAACACTGTTGATGTTCGACGCCTTTAACGACGTCAAAGAAAAGATGGACGCCGGCAACGCCGTGGCGAAAAGCGTCATGGAATCCTGGGCCAATGCCGAGTGGTTCACCAGCAAGAAAAAGGTGCCGGAAAGCATCAAGATGACGGTCTTCAAGGTCACCGGCGAGACCAACACTGACGACCTGTCTCCGGCGCCCGATGCCTGGTCACGCCCGGACATCCCGCTGCACGCCCGTGCAGCCTATAAAATGGCCCGCGACGGCCTTAACCCTGACGAGCCGGGCGTTATCGGCCCGATGCAGCAAATCGATGAAATCAAGGCGAAGGGGCTGCCCGTCGCGTTTGTCGGTGACGTGGTCGGCACAGGCTCATCCCGTAAATCAGCCACCAACTCGGTGCTCTGGTTCTTCGGCGAAGACATGCCGGGCGTGCCCAACAAGCGCAGCGGCGGCGTCTGCATCGGCAGCAAGGTCGCTCCGATCTTCTTCAACACGATGGAAGACGCCGGCGCTTTGGTATTTGAGGCCCCGGTTGACAACATGAACATGGGCGACGTTATCGACATCCGCCCGTACGAAGGCAAGATCCTGAACGAAGCCGGTGAAACCATCTCCGAATTCTCCTTCAAGTCTGACGTGATCCTTGACGAAGTTCAGGCCGGTGGCCGGATTCCGCTGATCATCGGTCGCGGCCTGACCAACAAGGCCCGTGAAACCCTGGGTCTGGGCGCCACCGACATTTTCCGCCTGCCGAAGGATCCGGAAGCTGGCACCAAGGGTTTCACCCTCGGTCAGAAGATGGTTGGCAAGGCCTGTGGCCTGGACGAAGGCCAGGGTGTGCGCCCCGGCACCTACTGCGAACCGCTGATGACGACGGTTGGCTCCCAGGACACGACCGGACCGATGACCCGGGACGAACTGAAAGACCTGGCGTGTCTGGGCTTCTCGTCGGATCTGGTCATGCAGTCATTCTGCCACACCGCCGCCTACCCGAAGCCGGTGGACGTGGAAATGCAGCACACCATGCCAGATTTCATCCAGACCCGCGGTGGTGTCGCGCTGCGACCGGGTGACGGCATCATTCACTCCTGGCTGAACCGCATGCTGCTACCGGATACCGTCGGCACCGGCGGTGATTCACACACCCGTTTCCCCATGGGCATCTCGTTCCCGGCGGGTTCTGGTCTGGTCGCGTTTGCGGCGGCCACCGGCGTGATGCCGCTGGACATGCCGGAATCGGTCCTGGTTCGCTTCAAAGGCGAAATGCAGCCGGGTATCACCCTCCGGGACCTGGTCCACGCAATTCCGCTATACGGCATCAAACAAGGCCTGCTGACGGTCGAGAAAAAGGGCAAGATCAACGAGTTCTCCGGTCGGATCCTCGAGATCGAAGGCCTTGAGCACCTCACCGCCGAGCAGGCGTTCGAGCTGTCTGACGCCTCCGCCGAGCGTTCTGCTGCCGGTTGCACCATCAACCTGTCGGAAGAGTCTGTTGCCGAGTACCTGCGCTCCAACATCACCATGCTGCGCTGGATGATTGCTGAAGGCTACGGCGATCCGCGTACCCTGGAGCGTCGTGCCAAGGCCATGGAAGCCTGGCTGGCCGATCCCAAGCTGATGCGCGCTGACAAGGACGCCGAGTACGCCCACGTGCTGGAAATTGATCTGGCGGACATCAAGGAACCGATCGTTTGCTGCCCCAACGATCCGGACGATGCCAAGTTCCTGTCCGAAGTGGCCGGCGACAAGGTGGACGAAGTGTTCATCGGATCCTGCATGACCAACATCGGCCATTTCCGGGCCGCCGGTAAACTGCTGGAACAGAACAAGGAGCCACTGAAAACCCGGCTGTGGATGTCGCCACCGACCAAGATGGACGAAGCCCAGTTGATGGAGGAAGGCTACTTCAACACCTACGGCACCGCTGGTGTACGCACCGAGATGCCGGGCTGTTCGCTGTGCATGGGTAACCAGGCACGGGTAGCGGCCAAATCAACGGTGCTGTCCACGTCAACGCGGAACTTCCCTAACCGGCTCGGCGATGGCGCCAACGTGTACCTGACGTCCGCGGAACTGGCGGCTGTGGGCGCGGTTCTGGGTAAGCTGCCGACGCCGGCAGAGTACATGGAATACGCGAAAAACCTGAACAGCATGTCCAAGGACATCTACAAGTACCTGAACTTCGACCAGATGGAAAACTACACCAGCAAGGCTGCGACAGCCTCGGTGGCCTGAACCGTTCGTTGACGGTTTGATCTGGACGATAAACGCCAGCCCCCGGGCTGGCGTTTCCATTTCTCGAAGGACGTCGCTCATGGATCCACTAGCGCCCTGCCCCTGCTGCTCCGGCAAGCCCTATACCGACTGCTGCCAGCCGTACCATCAGGGGACCCCCGCGCGCGACCCGGAGACTTTGATGCGGTCCCGCTACTGCGCTTTCGTGTTGGGTGACGCCGATTACTTGCAGGCGACGTGGCATCCGGACACCCGTCCCAAGCAGCTCGCCCTGGACTCGTCGCCGGACTGGACCAGCCTGCGCATTGTCGATGCCAGCGAACAGGGTGACGCGGGCCGGGTGCACTTCCGGGCCTTCTATCGACATGACGGTCACTGGGGGTGTCTCGAGGAGCGCTCCCGGTTCGTCCGACAGACGGGCCAGTGGCGTTACTTTGATGGCGAGGCAACACAGCGGATTCACAAGCCCGGTCGAAACGATCCGTGCCCCTGCGGCAGCGGGAAAAAATTCAAGGTTTGTTGCAACCGTCCGTCCTGACCCGGATCAGTCAGGCCCGACCATCCGGGGCTGAGCGGTGGCCCGGGTAACGCGGTGACATAGCCAGTCCGGAATCCATGAACTACGCTTTTACAGACAGCGGAACGTTATTGAATGTCAGAGGACGGTTCACCGAGCAAAAGCAGAACGATCTGACCCTGCCACGCC